>NZ_CEZJXU010000059.1:1819-6182 GCF_983023055.1 Dethiosulfatibacter sp.
GAAAGAGCCGGTGGTAGGACTAAGAAAGAAGCTGAAAAGGCACTCAGGGATGCTATAACTGAATATGAAAATGCTGGACTTCATTTTGATATAAGTGAGGTGTCCGTATCTGACTACATGGATTACTGGATGAGAGAGTATGTTAAAATCAACTGCAAATATAACACCATCCAGGCATATACCAACATAATTGAAAAACACATAAAGCCAGCTTTAGGCATGTACAAGTTGAAAGCACTAACACCTTCAGTTCTTCAAGAGTTCATCAACGGGAAACATCTAAGTGGATTCAGCAAAAATTATATTATCAACATAATGACCGTTCTGAGCGGCTCAATTAAAGCAGCAGTGCATCCGTATAAGTTCATAAAGCAAAACCCTATGGCATACGTAAAAATGCCTAAAATCGAACATAATAAGCATGATACTGATAGAAAAGTTCTGTCTTCAGATGAATATACCAGAATAATCACAAGATTCAACCAGGGATCCTCATTCTTCATCCCACTTCAAATTGCATACCACACCGGAGCAAGAGCCGGAGAAGTTTGTGGACTAACATGGGATAGAGTTGATCTGGAAAAGAAAATCATCACAGTTAACAGAATCACTGTAAAAAGAGATAAGCAATGGTATTTTGGAACCACAAAGACAAAAGGATCCACAAGAGAGATACCTATAGGAGACAGTCTGGCTGCTATACTGAAGAAGCACAAGACTTATCAGAAAGAAAACAAACTAAAATACGGCCAGTTCTATACTGACTATTACTTAAACAAAAAAACATCAAGATTCTACGGTCTGGATAAAACCACTGTGAAATCTATCGACGAACCTTTGAATTTCGTATGTACTATGGAGAACGGCAAACTGGTCACTCCTGAATCAATCAAGTATTGCAGCAGGGTAATCAATTACGAGCTGGGGATCCAATTCAACTTTCATGCACTGAGGCATACGCATGCAACCATGCTTATAGAACATGGAGCCAACCTGAAAGATGTACAGACTCGTCTAGGACATTCGAAGTTGTCCACCACTATGGACACTTATGCACACGCAACAAAAAAGATGTCCACTGACTCAGTAGACATCTTTGAAAAGGTCCTGAAAAGGAAATAAAAACTTCCTACGCGAGCAAAATTGCGTAGGAAGAATGTAGGAAGTTCAGGGATTTCCAACATCCCAAATCCTTCTAGCCCTTGATTTTACTCACTAGCTTCACAACACACTCCACATGTGTACCATGAGGAAACATGTCAACAGGCTGAGCTTCAACTATTTCATAGCCTCCGTCTCCTAAAAGCTTTAAATCTCTAGCTAATGTAGCTGGATTACAAGATACATAGACCACTTTTTCAGGCTTCATTTTGATTATTGTTTCAATAACTGACTTTTCGCATCCTTTTCTAGGAGGGTCAACTATTACTATGTCTGCATCTATTCCCTGGTTGTGAAGCTTTGGAAATACATCTTCTGCTTTTCCACAATAGAAATCCACATTGTCAATTTTATTCTCCACAGCATTCTTCTTGGCATCGTCTATAGCCGCCTTTACTATCTCTATGCCATATACATGCTTGGATTTTTTTGCAGCGGCAAGAGATATGGTTCCAATTCCACAATAAATGTCGTAAACCACTTTATTTTCATCAAGTTCCGCATATTCCAAAGCCTTGCTGTACAGCACATCTGTCTGGAAAGGATTAACCTGGAAGAAAGAATGTGGTGATATGGAAAATTCAAGATCATATATCCAGTCTTTCAAAACAGGCTTTCCATATATCACCTTGTTTTTATTTCCAAGTATGACATTAGGCTGTCTTTCATTTACATTAAGCACAATGGACTTTATTTCGGGAACTTCTTCCAAAAGCTTTCCGATTATTTCACTTTTGTTAGGAAGCTTGTTCTTTGAAGTCACTATTATTAACATTATTTCGTTTTTCTTATTGCTTCTTATCATTAGATGCTTTATGAGACCCTTGTGTGTTCTTTCATCATAGGGTTCAAGACTTAATAAATCCATCAAGTTTCTGAAAGCATTGACAATCCTGTCTGCCGCATCATGTTGAATTAAACATTTGTCAAGATCTACTATATCATGGGTTCCCATCTTGTATGCACCGATTGCAATGTCTCCCTTGTCCCTTGCTACAGGAAAGGCTCCCTTGTTTCTGTATCTGAATGGGTTTTCCATTCCCAAGGTATCATTTATTTTTATGTCATTAACACCGATAGCTTTTCTGATTTCAGACTCCACCCTGCTTTTCTTGTACTCAAGCTGTTTCTTATAATCCATATGCATAATCTGACATCCACCGCATTCCCAGAAATATTTACATTCAGGCTCGGTTCTATATTCAGATTTTTTTAAAAGTTCTACAAGTTTTCCAACACCATATTTCTTCTTTTTTTCAATTATTCTTATCTTTGCTTCATCACCCATTATCAAGTCATCAACAAATACAACATAGCCATCAATCCTAGCCACGCCTTGACCCCTGTGATTTATATCCACTATTTCAACTTCCACTACATCATTTATTCTAATTTCCAGTTTTTCTTGCATTTTAATCTCCGAATTTTTAATTTTTCAAATAATTATTATATTATATCATCAATAAATGATAAATAAGTTTATTTTTTTATTTTCCTATTATATAATAAAAGATAGTCAAACAGAGAGGGAAATTCTAATGAAACCTTTAACTAATATATTTTTACTTTTAATGATAGTTTTTTGTACATCTACAATGCCGCTGTTTTTGTCACCTATCGACTACAGCTCAACAATCAATATATCCGACAATGGAGATTATACTCCAAATGATTCAAGTATTGTCAACTTCAAGTCGAACTCGGGTTATGCCTTCACGGACCCCGACACTCTTATACTTGAAATATTCTACAGTGGATCCATGGAATTGTCCATGTCCGATGACACGCTTTTTAACATTGATGTCCTCAACGATGCAGGCCTTGTTGAATCTGGTATCAATGCAAAGATGGTTTCGTCCATTCATTTCAGCAACAACAAGTATCAGCTGGACAAGGACAATCCAGTTATTTCAACTATAAGCATCAACCAAAGGGATTATTCCCTGCCAGACGGCAAGTATAAGCTTGTCATTACACCAAAAATCTATGAACTGAAAAATGAAAGCCTGGAAGTAAATGTAACATATACACAAGACAGAAAATACCTGGCCGCAGTCGATACTCCGCTTGAAGGAACAAGAGGTGTAACAGTTTACCTTGCTAATGATGATGACATTCTACTTCCAATATCGGAGTTCATAGCTGATGCCACTGACATTTATGAATACAGACTGATTGAATCTGCCTATGCCAAGGATTATTCACCTTATTCACTTAAGAATCCTACAGGTTCTGTAAATTACATGGTCTTCCAGGATGGAATCATATATGTAGATGTAAATGGAAGCGACCCAATCTATAACAACAACAATACATCCGACAATGCTTACTGGGCTTTTTTAAAATCCTATACAGGTATTAGCTATGTTGAAAGAGTAAGATTCACCGTGGACAATTATGTAGTGGATGAGTATTTCGGTAGCCACCAAATAGCAAGTTCAATTCCATATTACAATACAGACAAGGTTTATCTTCCTGTCATAGCTGGAGAAAGGTATCTCCTTGCGGATTTCAACCTGCTGAACAGCCAAGGACTTGGTTCAAGAGAAAAAATCGATCTTATGGTTGAAAACATGAAAAACGGCAACATGTCAGGATTACCTTCCATGACTAATAACATCAACTTCTCATATGAAATAAGCGGTTCAACTGTAAACATTCTATTCAACAGTGATGTGAGTTTTGACAACTATTCAGAAGACAAGCTAAACATGATGCTTGAATCAATGATTTATTCGTTTACAAGCATAAACGGAATTGACAGCATCTATATCAGCACCTTCAATGAAAACATTACAGACATAGGCTCATATTCTGCAGGTTTTGCCATTTATCCAAAGGATAATATCAATCCATTTGAATCTATAGTCGTTAATGAATAAAAATCATATAATTAATTGCAATATAAAACTGGAACGAATTTCGCTCCAGTTTTTATTTTATTCTAATTTTCAATTGTCTGTATAATTCAATATCATTGGATATTTATTGCTTAACAGCATGAAGTATAACTCTAGAGTTTTTATACCAGAAACTGCAGGTTACAAGTGTCATTATCTCATCATCTAGTGTTACTTCAATATCACTGTCAAGAAGTGACCTATTATAAGCCCTGTCTATAAATTCCTGATATTTTTCATCATCATTGTAGTTTGTATATAAATAATAATCTTCCTTGTTTAAGTCAACTACATATGCAGAG
>NZ_CEZJXU010000059.1:6192-8191 GCF_983023055.1 Dethiosulfatibacter sp.
GAAAATCTTCCATTCAGTTTCTTCTTCATAATCATCGTATTTCACAGTATTGTAGTTGTTGAAATACCTTTCATATGAACCATCTTGAACATAGTAGACCAAATCTGAAAACATACTGCCGTCAATCATCTTATGTCCGTAAATAATGTAGTTTCTGTCATCTCCGATTTCATCATTTCTGTAGTCCATATAGATGGCACCCTTTACATCTTTGTTGCCTAGATAGTTGTGTGTTAGGTAATACTCATTATCTTTAGTTTGTACAACAGGATAGTCTATGCCTGTTCCTGGAACACTGACCCATCCTATTACACTTCCTGCTTCTGCAATAGTCTCTTTTTCCTCTTCAGTAACGGTGCTGTTTGAATTTGTAGTGTCTGCAGGGATTTCTGTCTGGACATTGTTGTTTACCTCTCCGTTGTCAACAACCAGTGTAGTGTCTGTCGTAATCACTGCACCTTCATCAGTATCTGTAGAAGTATCTGTTGCAACATCTGCATCTGTATTAATATTTCCAGCAGTAACTGTTTCTGAATCATCTACCATCACAGGTGTATTATTACCTTGATCCAGTTCTACAGAGATATCCTTTTCATTGTAATAAGCTTCCTTGGCTTCCTCATATGTCTGGTTAGATTTTTGGTACTGGTAGAATTCATTTACAGCCAGCCCAATAAACACGAAAAACATTACAATTAAAACAATACTAATTATCTTGTTTCTATCCATGTCATCACCCCATTTTAAAAATACGGTTCTATACTTATATTGTATAGAACCGTACAAATTTAATCAAGTCTATTATCTGTTTTTCTTCCTGTCAAAGATACTCCATCCAGTTCCAACACCTAATGCTCCAAGTCCGTAAATCAACATAAGAGGTGCTGCTCCTGTGTTCGGTACATCAAGCGGAATATCTACCTCTACTATTATTTCACCGATTGTTACATCCGCATCATCTGATACTATCAAATTGCCTGTCGTAGCAGTTGCAACATTAGTAAAGTCTTCAGCATCTTCAGTAACTGTCATATTGACAAATATTTCTTCCGATGTGTTTGGTTCAAGTTCATCAATTCTATAACCGAATAAACCTACCATTGGATCCTCTACTATAATATTTTCAAGTTTTGTATTTCCTGTATTAGTTACTATTATCTTGAATTCAACTATTTCTTCAGGGAAGAATTCTGTTTTATCTCCAACAATAGATTTATCTATTGTCAATCCAGGTAGTCCTAGCGGAGTATCATCTTTCACAAGAACTTCTGCTGTTGCGGTTTTTGTTCCCGCTCTGTCATCTACAGCTTTTGCTGTATTTTCAAGGAGTCCTTCTTCAAGTGCAATATACTCTACCGTGAATACTACACTGTCCCCCTCACTTAATACAGCTATTTCCTCATTAAGCTCTACAAGATCATCTGTCACAACAATTTCTCTTAAAGTTCCATCATCAATGTTCTTTACAGTAATTGTGTAGGTTATTGTATCACCAACCATCACTTCATCTTGATCAGCAGTCTTTGTGATTGACATTCTATAATCAGTGCTTGTTGATGGTCTGCTGTTTACATCTACTATGGCTGAATCTGAAACTGTTACAGGATTTTCCTGAGGTCCATAATAAGTTGCTTCAGCTACATTCACCTTATCGCCAGTTGAACTATAAGATGTTGTGAATGCTCTTGTTGTAGTTGATTCTGCCAACAATTCAAATGATTCATATTCATTAAGATCAAATCCATCGATATCAGTAAAATCTATATAGAGATCTTGGTTTCCTGTGTTTTCCAAAGTAACTGTATAAGTTACTTCTACATTTGTATATACACTGCTATCATCTACTATTTTATCGATTGTTAAGCCATATCTTGGTTCAATAATATACTCATTTGTAAACTCTACCAACGATTCTTTTTCTAATTCAACTGTTACAGACTTATCATTGTCTCCTTCAAGTGTATATGGCGACGGGTCTCTTTCTACTACTGTATAGTCT
>NZ_CEZJXU010000060.1:0-8140 GCF_983023055.1 Dethiosulfatibacter sp.
ATCTGATATGCAGCATGTGTAGTTATTATTCCTTCAACAACCATACCTACTTCTTCAGCAGCTTCTTCCTTTGTATAACCTTTTCCTATGAGGATACCAGCCTTTCGGTTTCTGCTATGTACACTTGTACAGGTTACAACAAGGTCGCCTATTCCTGAAAGGCCAAGGAATGTTAGTTTGTCAGCTCCCATTTTCTCGGCAAGTCTTGCAATTTCATGTATTCCTCTGTTTATTAGGGCTGCCTTGGTATTGTCACCAAATCCCAATCCATTTGAAATTCCTACGGCAAGAGCAATAACATTCTTAAGTGCTCCTCCAATTTCAACTCCTATAATATCAGTATTTATATATACTCTGAAATAATCACTCATGAATACATCCTGTACAAGTTTCGCCACTTCCTCATCACTAGATGCAGCCACTACTGTAGTCGGCATTTCAAGAGCCACCTCTTCAGCGTGTGAAGGTCCCGAAAGAGCAACAAACTTATTATTCGGCAGCAATTCTTCACAGACCTGGGAAATCCTGTACAAGGTATCCTTTTCAAGACCTTTTGAAAGATTCACAAGTACCGCATCCTTGTTGAATACATCGATGTTTTTTGTAATAAGTCCCCTTACTTCCTGGGTAGGCACTGCCAGAACTATTATGTCTGCATCTTTAACAGCTTCATGTATATCGCTTGTTACTAAAATATTCTCAGGTATTTTTATATCTGGAAGATAATGCTTATTTTCTCTAATGTTTTTTACAATTTCAGCTTTTTCTTTATTTCTGAACCATATTCTTACTTTATGGTTATTTTCACTTAACAGTTTCGAAACGGCTGTACCCCAGCTTCCACCACCAAGAATAGCTATATTATAATTCATGATATCAGTCCTTTTTTTTGAATTTATTTTCTTCGCCCTTAAAGAGTCTGGATATATTGCTTCTGTGCCTGAATATGGCCATTGCAGACAATGCGCAAGTCAACACAAGAATTTTAGTATCAACTGGTCTAGCAAATACAAGTACTACAACAGGTGCCAATACAACTCCTGCTATAGAACCAATTGATACTATTCTAGTCAATACTATAAGTGTCAATCCTACCGCAACGCAGATTAGTGCTACTACAGGATTAATTGGTAGCATTACTCCTATTGAAGTAGCTATTCCTTTTCCACCTTTGAATTTTAGTGCAGCAGGCCAGTTATGGCCCATTATTACAAATATACCTGCAAAATACTGTCCCAAGGCAGGTTCAATATATTTTCCAATCACAACTGCAAGAACTCCCTTGAGTACATCCAGCAGAAAAACCACAAGTCCTACTTTTGCCCCAAATGCCCTGACTGCGTTGGTAGCACCGGCATTTCCGCTTCCATAATCTCTTACATCCTTTTTTAAGAAGATCTTGCCAATTATTATAGCACTTGAAAAATTACCCAAAGAGTATCCCGCCAAACAAGCTAAAAACAAATTCATACTTAATCCCCTCTGTTCTTCAGACTGAAAACAACTGGTGTTCCTTTGAATAAAAAGTTTTCTCTTATCTTGTTTTCAAGATATCTGACATAAGAAAAATGCATAAGCTCTTTGTTGTTTACAAATATTACAAACTTTGGAGGACATACGCTAACCTGGGATACGTATAAAATCTTCAAACGCTTGCCTTTCACAGACCTTGGTTGGTTCATCAACACCGCTTCATTTATTACATCATTAAGTACGCCGGTGGATATTCTCATATTTCTGAAACTGTTGATTTCAAGGATTTCATCCAGTATTTTGTTTACTCTCTGTCCTGTAAGGGCAGAGATTGGAAATATTGGTGCATAAGTCATGAATGGGAATTTGTTTCTTACATCATCTATGAAGGTTTTATATGTTTTGTCATCTTTCTCAATCAAGTCCCATTTGTTTACTAAAACAATTATACCTTTTCCATTTTCATGAGCATAACCTGCAATCTTGGTATCCTGTTCAGTTACACCTTCATTTACGTCTATTATCATTAAACATATGTCAGCTCTCTCAACTGCTGCAAAGGATCTTACAACACTGTATTTTTCTATATTGTCATATATTTTTTTTCTTTTCCTTATTCCTGCCGTATCAATAAATACAAATTCATGGTCTTTAGATTTGAAATGAGTATCTATGGCATCCCTGGTAGTGCCGGGGATATCACTTACTATTACCCTTTCCTGACCAAGAATCTTATTAATCAGAGAAGATTTTCCAACATTCGGTTTTCCTATTACTGCAACCTTTATTATTTCATCATTGTATTCTGTCTCACTTTCTTCAGGGAAATTTTCAATAACAATATCAAGCATATCTCCAAGTCCCAATGCTTCAGTAGAAGAAATTGATACAGGATCTCCAATTCCAAGCTCATAAAATTCAAAAATATTGTCTTCATTTACAAACTTATCCATTTTATTGCATGCCAGTATAATTTTTTTCTTTGATTTTCTCAACATTTCAGCAACATCTTTGTCTGCGGAAGTCACTCCATTTTTACCATCAACAAGAAAAATGATTATATCTGCAGTATCAATGGCAACTTCTGCCTGTCTCTTCATTTGAATCAATATAATGTCTTCACTTGCAGGCTCTATTCCACCTGTATCAATCAAAGTGAAATACTTGTTTAGCCATTCAGCCTCAGCATAGATTCTATCCCTTGTTACTCCAGGAGTATCTTCTGTTATTGCTATCCTTTTTCCTGATATTCTATTAAATAAGGTGGATTTTCCAACATTTGGTCTTCCAACTATTGCTACAATCGGTCTACTCATTCTTACACTCTCCAATAATTTCATTAATTAAGTTATATCCGTTTACCTTTACAGGTACTATTCTTACACCCAATTCATCTTCAACTTCATTCAGCATCAAATCATCCAGAAAAACATCCTCATCGCTTTTAAGCATCTCTTTAGGAATGAGCAGCGTGTTTTTCACAATGCCTTTCAACTGTTTTATTATATCGCCGCCTGTTACAAGTCCTGAAACTGTTACCTCTTCACCAAAATATTCATTTCGTATCTTTAGAACATCTATTGACAAATTCTTAAATCTTTCAGTCACTTTCAAAACAGTCTTTGTCATCAAGTCATAGGACAATTCACCTGTTGCCAAAGATATCTTTTTATCTGACCTTGGTAAATCATCCAAATCTATATTTTCAAGGGCATCATCAACTTCCCTTTCAAACTCCCTTACCATACCCACACCGTTTTCAATGAGAGTAAAGTCTTCATAGGTTTCATATTCAGGAAGATCGATTTTCCCGTTTATATAAAACTCATCACCGAGATAAACAAACCTTGTTCCAGTCTCTTCAAAACATTTTTTTTGATATTTTTCTACCTGGTTAATGGTGTATCCAAATTCCTCTTCTGTAAAACCTCTGATTTCTTCAAGTCCATCCCTATACTTAGTAAGACCAACAGGTACTATTGCCACACTTCTAACTGTAGGATAACAACCTATCAAGTCTTCAATTGTTTTTTCAAGGTCGTCTCTGTCGTTGATTTCAGGAACAAGTACAATTTGGCAATCTATTACTATGTTCGTTCCTTCAAATCTTTTTATGATTTCAAGAATATTGCCCCCTGACTCGTTTTTCAACAACCTTTTTCTGGTTTCAGGATTTGTTGAATGTACAGATATTTTTATAGGGCTGATACCATATTCAATAATCTTGCCCAGTTCCTCGTCCTTCATATTTGTCATAGTCAAAAAATTTCCAAGTAAAAACGAAAGTCTGGAATCGTCATCCTTAAGATATAGTGATTTTCTCATTCCTTTGGGAAGCTGATCAATGAAGCAGAATACGCATTTGTTGCTACAGGTTTTTACTTTGTCCATCAGTGAATTTTCATAAACTATTCCCAGTGTTTCATCTATTTCCTTTTCGATTTCAAGAACCCAGATTTCTCCAGACTTCTTTTCTATTTCCAGTTCAATATAATCATCGGTTTCCAAAAATCTGTATTCAATACAGTCTCTTACCTCAACTCCGTTGATGCTTACAAGATTGTCACCTTTTTCAACACCAAGCTCCTGACTGATGCTTCCATCAAGAACATCTATTATTAGATTTTTTTCCATTGCTTCTCCTTATTTCAATTACAAATAATTATTATACCATATTTCTTATGTTTCAGATACGACAAAGCACCTAATTCGCAACAACCGTATGATCGGGCCGGGTCTATCTTCTTAGGCAAAAAAAAGCCAAAACACCCGGCTTCATAGTCAACTAAATCAATAATAGATCAATGTGAAACTCAACAGTTTTAAGGTCAATTACCGTTAATCAGTTTTTTCAGCTCGTCCATAAAAGTATTTATGTCCTTAAACTGTCTGTAGACAGATGCAAACCTGACATAAGCTACATCATCAAGGTTTTTTAATTCTTCCATTACCAGTTCGCCAATCCTGTCGGATGTTATTTCATTTTCCAGAGAATTTTGAAGTTTCTTTTCAATATTGTCTGTAATTCTTTCTATTTCCTTAAGGGAAACCGGTCTTTTTTCACAAGCCCTTATTATACCGTTAAGCATTTTTGCTCTGTCAAATACTTCCCTAGTTTTATCCTTTTTCACGACAATAAGCTGTATGTTTTCTATTTTTTCATAAGTTGTGAATCTTTTACCGCAGTTGATACATTCCCTTCTTCTTCTAATTGTATGTCCTTCATCCGTTGGTCTTGTATCTACAACCTTAGTTTCTTCATTTTCACAAAATGGGCATTTCATATAAATCCTCCGGAAGCACCTCAAAAAGAACTGAACAATTCAGTCCTTTTATAGGTTTTATTGTATTTTATTCCTTTTCGAATTTTATCTTGTTATCAGACTTTATGAAACTTGGAATGTCAAGATCCCATGATGAGCTTTTCGGCTTGGGTTCAGAAGAATTTTTTTCTTCCTTTTTACTTTCCTTGTTTCCATCCTTAGGCTTTTCAGTTTCAGACTTTATTTCAGGCTTTTCAAGTCTTTGCTCTGTAAATCCTGTTGCAATTACAGTAACCTTAATTGAGTCTCCAAGACTCTCTTCAATGTTTGCACCAAATATTATATTGGCTTCTGGATCAGCAGACTCTGTTATAAGCCTTGCTGCATCATTGATTTCATGCAAAGCCATGTCTACTCCACCAGTAATATTAATAAGAACACCTCTTGCGCCATTTATTGAAGTCTCCAGAAGCGGACTCTTTATAGCTTGTTTTGCAGCAGTCATTGCTCTGCTTTCTCCAGTTGCATATCCTATTCCCATATGAGCAAGTCCCTGTTTTGCCATTATTGTTTTTACATCTGCAAAGTCAAGATTGATTACTGCTGGGATAGCAATAAGATCCGATATGCCCTGTATACCCTGTTTCAATACATCATCGGCTATATCAAATGCTTCAAGAAGAGTTGCCTTCTTGTCAGTAATTTCCAACAACTTGTCATTCGGTATTACAATTATAGTATCTACGGATTCGCTCAGTTTTTCGATACCCTGTCTTGCATTGTCCATTCTCTTCTTACCTTCAAACATAAAAGGCTTTGTTACAACAGCAACTGTAAGAATATCTTTTTCCCTGGACAATTCCGCAATATATGGTGCAGCCCCAGTACCTGTTCCACCACCCATTCCTGCAGTAATGAATACAAGATCTGTCTCTTCAAGTACATCCTGAAGCTCAGCTTTACTTTCCTCAGCAGCCTTAAATCCTATATTAGGATTTGAACCAGCGCCCAATCCGTTGGTTAGCTTTTCACCTATCTGTATCTTATTGTCGGACTTTGAATTAAGCAAAGCCTGTTTATCTGTATTTACCGCTATAAAATTAATACCTTTTACATCAGCATCTATCATTCTATTAACAGCGTTGTTACCACCGCCACCTACTCCTACAACCTTTATCCTAGCAAGGCTGACAGGATCAACATCAAATTCAAACATAATATACCTCCCCGATTATGCTATTTAAAGTATAGCATAAAAATAGTCAATTTCAATTTATTTTATCATATTTAATAATCTTTTTAACAATTACATTAAAGCTGTTGAATATTCTCAAACCGAATACAAGCATTACTACTAGATATAATGAAATACCAAGATTTTCACCAATGAAAGCAAGCAAACAAGCGAATACGACTTCACAAAGAACAAGGAGTATTTCCTTGTAGATATCAAGGTTCTTTGTGGAATTCATAATAATCCTCAAAAGGCTTTCCAATAAAATCAAAATAGTAAGTGTAATATATAGTGTGTATGTTGCATTGTATGTCAGAGTGAGGGCAAGTCCCAGTAAAAATCCTATAAGAATTCCCATACCCGCAATCAACATGATATAACCACCATCCTTAATTTTTTATATAGTTAAACTCAATTTTTTCTGTATATTTAGGTATAAGAATAAAATTGCTTTTCATTGTTTCTATACCTATTCCATAAACTGTTTTCAAATTATAAGCGTAGGTATTTGGCGCATTTATAGCAGCAGACAATTCATCCTTGTTGCCTATGGCCTTAATAATAAAGGGGGCTGCGATACCTTCTCCATTGACCCTTATTAGTGGACCTATGCATACAACCTCAGTCTTTGAAAGTATTCTTTTCCCATTTATGGAAACCGCCTCTGCACCGGAACTAATTAAATCATTAATTATTATAGTTACATCTATGTCGTGAATCAGGTCATAATTTATGTTTCCCAGACTCTCGTTCATATTGTCAGATAGCTTGATCATGACCCCTTCGCCTCTCAGATTTGTATATCCTGCTACTGATTTAATTTCATTGATTTCATCAGTGAGATAAACAGAAATATCTTCTTCATTATTTTCAAGCATTTCAAACTCGGTAAGTTCATTCTTGCTTTTTTCTATAATGTTTTTTATATCTTTAATCTCCTGGTTAATCATATTTACTTCATTTGACAAGCTAGCAACAGTGTTTATATTAATAAAAACAAAATCCTTGGATTCATTGGTAATTTGCATTCCCAATAGAAAACCTATTGCCAGGGATAGCATTAATACAGCAATTCCTTTTTTCATAATACCACCATCTTTATTCATATGGTTGAGCATATTTGAAATCCATAGTTTTCAACTGCCTTTGAATTTGTATTTCATCTTCAACCTCTATATCAATATTGAAGTTTAAATTCTTCATTTCCCAAATAACGCCGCCTTTAAAATTCAAAACCGACTCAAGTGTTTGCTTGTTTCCTATAGCCTTTATTTCAAGAGGTGGTACAACAGACATTCCATTAATGTTAAGGTGAGTTCCCACTGGTACAATTTCAGTATAGTTTGTATGTCTGTGCCCGTTAATTGAAATCGCCTCGGCACCGGCAGCATTTAAATTACTTAGTATAAGCAATATATACTCATAATTATATATAAGATTTGAATTAAATTCACCAAACTGATTATCTGTATCCGGGTTATCAAGTGTTATTACAACACCAGGTCCTGATACATCTGTATATCCAGACATTATCTTGAATTTCTCCAGTTCTTCAGTGAGGTTTTTCACATAAATACTTTCCTCTGCTGCAGCGCTTTCATATTCCTTGAGCTTGCTTTCAATTTCATTCAAGTCCGCCACAAGTTGTTCCTTTTCTTCTGTAGAATTTCTTAACTCGCTTTTTAATTCATTAACTTTTTGAGAAATCTCAGTTTCACCCGAAGTGTTTTTTACAACTTGATATTGGAATGCAAGTATAAACCCCAAGACAAGACTAATAATCAAAATCAATATTTTATTCTTCAAAACGGACCTCCGAATCTTCAGAACTTATATAAACAGGATTTTCTCCTTTGGTATAGTCAATCAACCCGTTAACATCCTGGTTTTTATCTGTTCTTTCATCTATGATATTTTTGCTGAAAACAAGCTGGTATTTCATGTCTTTTAACTGGTCTAGTTTTACTAGGGTCCCATTATTCATATATATATATGCATCATCCCCTGAAATTTTAAACTTGTTTACATAAACCATCTCGTTTAAACTAATATAATACATTAAATCTACAATTAAATCAAAGGAAATATTATTTTCATTGAATAAAATACCTTTACCCATTTCACATTCATATATATTATCATTCTCCACAACCATGCAATTCTCAATAAT
>NZ_CEZJXU010000061.1:0-1334 GCF_983023055.1 Dethiosulfatibacter sp.
TTCTTACATCATAATTATAATTTGGTTTATCTAACAATGATGCAAAACTAAGTTTTAATCCATTAGCAATCTTCCATATCGTTGTTAGGGTTGGTATAGATTCAGCTCGTTCAATTTGACTAATCATAGTTTTACTTACACCAGTACGTATAGACACATCATTTAAACTAAGTCCCCTTTCAGTTCTAATATTTTTAAGTCTTTCTCCAATTCCAGTTAATTCAGTCATATAAAAACAACTCCTTTTCTTTTTTATTTATAATATACCATAAAATCATTATATTCAAGATAACAGAGATAGAATTTTTCTAATAATCATATCATAAAATAATAAAAAGCTCCTAAATATCTGATTTCATTTGACATTTCAGAAAATCATTGCTATAATCATCGTACGCAATACGGTTCAAAATTCCTATATTGCGTACGCAAATTATCTTTTTTCCGTTTCTAATAATTATAAAAGGAGAGTATGATATTAGTTTCTAAATAATATCATACAAGATAATGATGGCAATTATTACTATTATTGGTGCTGGTAATGGCGCCCACGCATTTGCTGCTGACTGTAAACTTGGTGGCGCAGAAGTAAGAATGTATGAATTTACAAGATTCAATAATAAAGTAAAGGGCATCCTGAATAGTCGACGTATTTGCTTTGAGGGTATTGAAATGAATCACGAAAACTTCAAACGTAATGGCACAGCGACTATAGATATGGTTACCTATGACATGAAAGAAGCAGTACAGGGAGCAAATCATATTTTGGTTTCTGTACAAGCTCAGGGTTTTGAGAAAATATTTGAAGAACTGGCTCCACTGCTTGAAGACGGACAGACTGTCAGTATTTTCCCAGATAATTTTGGGAGTTTAATTCTTCGTCGAATCATGCGGGAAAAAGAACTGAAAACAAAAGTTATCATTGCAGGTTATTCATCCTTAGTCTATGGTACACGGTTGACGGATTTTAATAACATGGAAACAGAAACGGATGTTGTTAATGTAATGTATCGCGAAAATGAAATTCGAGTTGATACACTACCTTCCAGCGATTATGATGCTTATATGTCTATTGTTAAAGAGATTCCTGCATTGGATGCAACAACACATCTAATTAAAGGTGATACTGTATTAGATATTGGACTTTCAAATGTTAATGTTATGCTTCATGTTCCTGCTGTAGTACTAAATACTGGAACAATTGAAAACTGGGGCATTATCCCTCATATTGGTTCTCATGATGCGGTTTATGACATCTATGCTCACGGAGTTTCCCCAAGTGTAGGCCGTGTTCAGTATGCATTTTATCAAGACCAAGTTGCTGTTGCTAAGGC
>NZ_CEZJXU010000061.1:1344-8092 GCF_983023055.1 Dethiosulfatibacter sp.
TTGGTGTAGGTATTATGCCTGTTGAAGAAAATGTACTACAATCTCGTATGGGTCTTATTGGACAAATTATGTTTGGTGAAGATTTTCGCCAGCCATTCTCTGAGCCTCTAGATCAAACTACTTGGTTGCCTGTTCCCAAAGGTTCACGTTTTAACATGGATTCTAGATATATAACAGAAGATGTACCCGTTGGATGCAGTGCTGCTCTAAGTTTTGCTAATGTACTGAAGGTTAAAACTCCAGTTATCGATACCATGACAAATCTTGCTAACATTATGATGGAAACAAACTATTGTGATAATGGATATAATTTAAAAACCTTTGGTTTGGAAAAGATGACTGCAGAAGAAATGACAGAGTATATGCGAACTGGCAAGTAAAATCGTAGCCTTTACAATTAAGTGCTACTTAATCACAAACATCAAAACTTCAGGTGTTTGAATATATGAACTTACTCCACTAATAAAAAATCCGATTTGAAAAATAACTTTTCAAATCGGATTTTCTTCTTTTACTGTTACACGGCTGCCTTTTCCTTACTGATAAGTAAATCCAAAGACTGCTTCAAATCAGCAATTATATCATCAACACTCTCTAACCCAACAGATATTCTAACCAATCCGTCGCCTATTCCACAAGCTGCTCTTTCTTCCGGCGTGTAAGGAGCATGTGTCATTGAAGCAGGATGCTGTATTAATGATTCTGCATCTCCAAGACTTACTGCCAATGATATTAAGTCAAGATTGTTCATAATGGTTTTACCTTCTTCTATTCCACCATTAAGTTCAAAGGCTATCATTGCCCCTGGTAAACGCATTTGTTTTTTTGCCAGATCATAACTTTCAAAGCTCTTAAGGCCTGGATAATGAACTTTTTCAACTGCTGAATGGCTTTCAAGGAATTCAGCCACCTTCATTGCATTGGCACAATGCTTCTCCATTCTGATTTCCAATGTTTTCATTCCTCTTAATACAAGATATGCATCATCAGCACTAAGTACAGCACCTGTCATGTCCTTTAATCCGAATAGTCTAACTTGTTGAATAAAATCCGCCTTACCTGCTACAAGTCCAGCGATTACATCTCCATGTCCGTTCAAGTATTTTGTTGCCGAATGAAGTACAACATCAGCACCCAGATCCAATGGTTTTTGAAGATAAGGAGTACAGAAAGTATTGTCTACAAACAGCATACAGTCTTCAACGGTATGTGCAATTTCAGCTATTTTTTCCAAGTCTGCAAATTTTAATGTTGGATTTGCAGGTGTTTCCAGATACACTACTTTGGTATTTGGTTTCATGGCATTTCTAACTTCTTCAAGATTGCTTATATCCACAAATGTAACCTCGATGCCAAACCTTGGAAGTCCATGATTAAACATTGAAAAAGTACATCCGTAAAGTGTATCGGCTACCACTACATGATCTCCAGCCTTTAAAGCTGTATATAAAGCCGAAGTAATTGCTCCCATTCCAGAAGCTGCTGATAATCCTGCTTCAGCATTTTCCAATATAGCAATCTTTTCTTCAAGTTCTCCATTTGTAGGATTACCTATCCTTGAATATATATGACCTGCTTCTTCTCCTGCAAACCTTCTTCCGCCCTCTTCTGCAGAAGCGAAAGTAAACGTTGAAGTTCTATATATCGGATTGGCCAATGCCCCATGTTGAGAATTCCCTGCATTACCTCCATGAATCGTCTTTGTTCCAAAACCCATTTTTTCAATACCTTTCATACTCATCTGTATTTCTCCTTTTATTTTTTTAACCTGTAAAACGATTTCTCACTCTGTCATCAGGTCTTATTTTGTATTCTTAAATACTATTAATGCAATTACTATGCCAACTTTTAGAACAGCCATTTAATCTGGTTTTTCAACACAGCTTCGATATAGCGTAAACATTATTTACATTTCAATTTAAAATAGTGTAAATAACATTTACATCCGTAAACATTATTTACACCACCCCAAAATCTATTGTTTTTTTATACCTGTATATCGAACTTCTTAACCTTGTTAATAATTGAAGTATGGGAAATTCCCAATGCCTTTGCAGTCTTTCTATAAGTTTTATGAATCTTCAATGAATTTGTGATAACTTCCTTTTCGTACATTTCAATGGTTTTTTTCAAATCAAGGTCTTCCTCATAACTAAATTTTGGAATCTTTGTAATAGGTCTTTTACTTCTATTGTCAAAGCCAATAATCAGATGCTCCAATGTCAATATGTCGCTGGAACATAGATTCATGGCTCTTTCTACTACATTTTGCAACTCCCTTACATTTCCTGGCCAGGAATACTCCATCAACGTATTGATAAATGCTGCATCAGCTCCAAGAATCTTCTTGTTAAGTCTACTATTCAATTTGTTAATGAAAAAGGCAACCAGTGTTGAAATATCATCGAGTCGTTCCCTTAGGGCTGGAATGAACACAGGAATTATGTTCAGCCTATAATAGAGATCTTCCCTGAATTCTCCTTTTTCAACCATATCTTCCAAATTCCGGTTGGTGGCAGCGATTATCCTGACATCCACCTTTTCTTCTCTCTTTCCACCAATTTTTCTAACAACACCCTCCTGAAGAACCCTCAATAGTTTTGCCTGAAAAGTCATGGAAAGCTCTCCAATTTCATCCAGAAACAAAGTCCCTTCATGAGCTTCCTTGAAGATTCCTTCCTTTCCTTCGCTGCTTGCTCCTGTAAAGCTACCTTTTTCATAACCGAACATTTCACTTTCAATTAATGTTTCCGGTATTGCCGCACAGTTTAAAGTGACAAACTTCTTGTCCTGCCTGTTGCTTAGGTTTTGAATTGCCTTTGCGAATATTTCTTTTCCAGTCCCGCTTTCTCCCCTCAAAAGAATTGTAGAATTACTCTTGGCAACAGAAATACAAAGCTCTTTCACACTTTTTATTGCAAATGAATTACCTACCACTTCTGTAAAAGCACCCTTTTCACTGGAAGAAATAACATTTGCGATTTGTATAGCCTCCTCGGCACTTCTAATTGAAATAACAGCTCCAACAATATTATCCTTGCCGTCCTTTACAGGTCTGCCTGTGGCCAGAAAATGAATATTTCTTTTTTTACCCTCCATATCTACTTCAACATTGTCATACCTTTCACCTTTTTGTATTGATTCCAATATGGCGTCGCTTATAAAATTAAAGTCTTTGATATTCTTACCAGCAACCTCTTCTTTTTTATAATGAAAAAGTTCTTCACAATAACTGTTGAATACTTCAATTTCCATTTTACCGTTTATGTATATTATTCCATCATCAACCGAATTAATGATTGCATGGATTTTTTTCTCATCTTTTTCAAACTGCATAAGCTTAATTTCATTTATGCTTATTACTCCATCTAATCCCAATAATTCTCTCTTTATTGATTCATTCCTATCGTAGGATGTATTTTTAATTTTAATACGAACTTTTCCAGGAGATACTTCCACAGAATTTAAATTAATATCAAAACAATAAATTTTATTCAATATGCCCACTGCACTGCCGACTTCGTCTTTCCCTGTTACTTCCAATCTATAGAATTCATTAATACTCAAAGCTACCTCCCTTGTGTTTATAAATAAGCACCCTAATATACTACTTATCTAAATAAAGCTAGTACCACATTATGATACTTTTGATTTATAATAATCATACTATGATTCATTTTGATATACAAGGACAAGTGAACGTTTACCTTGAATACCAAAGAACATCACTTCAGGTTATTATTCAAATAATTAACCTTATTAATTATAAAAGAATCCTGCCTTGGCAGGATTCTTTATTCTCAAAATATTAGATTATACAGCCTTTCTAATTGGATAGATTAGTGGATAATTGTGTTCCTCGTCGTGCTGAACCTTCACTTCTATATCGAATGCTTCCCTTATGTTTTCCTTGTTCATTACATCCTTTGGAGCTCCTTCTGCAAAGACCTTTCCCTTTTTAAGGAGTACTATGTTGTCTGAATACTTTGCAGCATGGTTCAAATCATGTAGAACCATAAGTACCGTGATATTTTCCTTTTCGTTAAGCTCCTTGATAATCTCAAGAACCTCGAACTGATAGGCTATGTCCAAAAAGGTCGTAGGCTCGTCGAGGATTATAAGCTCAGGCTCCTGGGCAAGGGCCATGGCAATCCATGCTCGCTGCCTCTCTCCTCCGGAAAGCTCGCTTAGAAGCTTGTACTTGTGGTCCTGAATGTTTGTCTTCCTAATGGATTCTTCTATTATTTCATAGTCATTCTTTCCAAGTCTTTCGTACCATTTCAGGTAGGCATTTCTTGAAAGACTTACCAAATCCCACACTGTAAAATCATTTGGTGCCTTTGGATTCTGAGGAAGATAGGTTACATTTTTCGCCCAGTACATCCTGCTCAATGTTTGAATAGGATCACCCTTGAAAAATATTTCTCCACTGTTTATCTTTTTCTGTTGTGTGAGAGCCTTTAAAATAGTTGACTTTCCCGATCCGTTTGGACCGATTAATGTATTGACAGTACCCTTTTTTATATGGATGTCAACTGAGTCTATTATTTTCTTGTTTCCGTAGCTCACTTCAATTTTTTTAGTTCTAATCATCGTATTTAAATCTCCTTCTCAACAGAAATAAAAAGAACGGTGCTCCTATGAGGGACATGATTATTCCCACAGGTATTTCCATAGGCTTTGCAACAATCCTGGCAAGTGTGTCGCAGACCATGACTACCAATGCTCCCGTAAGTGCGCTGGCTGGTATGAGGAAACGGTTGTCGGAGCCTACAATAAGCCTTGTCATATGGGGTATGATAAGTCCTACGAAACCAAGCATTCCCACTATGCTTACAGCAGATGCTGCCAAAAGTGATGCTACTGCTATAAGTATTATCCTTGTCCTTTCGATATTAATTCCAAGGTTTGATGCTATCTCGTCTCCAAGTAGAAGTATATTAAGCTTCTTGGAATAAACGATTGCTATTATTAGTCCTATGACTGCATAGGGCAACAATATCCTAAAATCAGACCACATTTTTGTAGAAAGACTTCCTATTGTAAATGAAATTTGGTTTGTTATCCTGTCGGGATAAAAAATCAGTATTGTATTAATTATTGCAGATATTATTGATGAAATAGCAACTCCTGCAAGTACCATCCGAAGAGGCTTTATTCCATCCTTCCAGGATATGATGTATATTATCCATGTTGTAGCAAAGGCTCCAAAAAAGGCAGCAGGAGTCAACAGATACTCCATCTCTGGCAACAATACAAGAGTGACTGCTGCAGCTAGTCCAGCTCCTGCATTGACACCTATGATTGTAGGGGAAGCAAGAGGGTTCTTCATTACACTCTGTAGAATACAGCCGGAGACCGACAGGCACATGCCTACCAGTCCAGCTATTAGTGTTCTTGGAACCCTAAGCTTCCAAATTATGTTTCTGTTTGTTGTTTCAACACTGCTGAAGAGGCTTTTGAGTATTTCAGCAGTATCAAGCTCCACTGCACCGAATCTTACACTCATGATGAATACAATGAAAAGTGCTATGCCTACTATAATTAGATATGTGATTTTTTTTCTGATTAATAAATTATGTTCCATAATGTTTGGATATACTATTCAAATACGCTTGGGTATATGATTTTTCCAAGGTATTCAAAAGCTTCTGCATATCTTGCATTGGGTTTGTACATGAAAAGATCCTTAGGCATATAGTATACATTGCCTTCCTTAACTGCAGTCAAAGTAGCCCATGCATCCTTTGTTGCAACATTCTCTTCAAAGTTTGCCTTGCATGCCTCTTCATTACCCATTGTAGTGATTAGTATGAAGTCAGGATCTTTCTGAAGCATTACCTCAAAGGAATAGTCCACGTATTTCGCACCTTTTTCAACTGCATCCATTGCAATGTTTTCTCCACCCATAAGCTTGAACATGTCTCCAGTAAGAGTTATGTCCGAGTTAAGCTTTATGCTCTTTGTAGATGTGAAAAGAATTGCTGCTGAAGGCTTTTCATCTACTTCATTTGCCTTTTCAATTATAGCGTCACAGTCTTCTACTATCTTTTCTATGTCTGTCATAAACTTCTCTTCAGTACCGTTTACAAGGGCAAAGAGATATAGTATCTTTTCAAAACTTTTGTATGGCTCAACACTTGAATCTATTAGTGCACATTCGATTCCATTTTCATCAGCAAGCTTCTTTATATCTTCAGATGCAGAATATGTGGACGAAATCACTATTAGCTCAGGCTCAAGACTAAGGATCATCTCCAGGTTAAGCGATGTGATTTTTCCAAGGTCTGTAAGCTCCATTGCAGCTTCAGGTACGTTTGTAGATCCGCTTACCCTTCCTATTGCTTCTCCACCGGCCATATACCACATGTCCAGTATTGAATTCATAAGTACTACAGTTTTTTCAGGGTTCTTTGTTATTGTTGTTTCATTTCCCTTTGGATCAAGGTATGTTACAGTTTCATCAGTGTTTTCAAGTACGAATTCAGGGAACATGATATCAGTTCCTTCAGCTTCAGATGAATCATCATTAGCCTCTTCAGATTCGTTTTCTGCAGGCTCAACCGGTGCAGGTGTTTCTGCTTTTGTCGTACATCCAGATAATGCTCCCATTACCATCATTAGTGCCAATAAAATAGCTAATATTCTTTTCATTTTTTACTCCTCCAAATAATCCTTAATATCTTTAATTAGTTTTTCCTTATCTTCAAACCAGTCTCCATCAGTTGTCGGTCTGTCGAGCAGGTGT
>NZ_CEZJXU010000062.1:0-8073 GCF_983023055.1 Dethiosulfatibacter sp.
CCAATTTTTTCAAAATACCATTTCCACACTTCTGGATTAATAGGCTCACCCACAGACCCCAAAAGCCTTAAGCTCGATAAATCCTTGTTGTCCACATATCCGTCACCCCATTTTATGGCCATTCTTATGGCCGTAGGTGAAGTGTACAGTATTGTAACTCCATATTTCTCTATAATATCCCATATCCTATCCTTCTCCGGATGGTTAGGTGCTCCTTCGTATATTACCACTGTGGATCCATGTGACAAGGGACCGTATACTATATAGCTGTGTCCAGTTATCCATCCTACATCCGCTGTACAGAAATATACATCCTCATCTCTAATATCGAAGACCCTTTTAAAGGATGAATTAACTCCAGTCATATATCCACCTGTTGTGTGTACTACCCCTTTAGGCTTGCCCGTTGTCCCACTTGTATAAAGAAGGAAGAGAGTATCTTCAGCATCCATGGCTTCAGGCTCGCTTACATTCTTTTTCCAGTCTCTATCAGCCCAGTCCATAAGCTCGTCATACCAGTAGTCCCTGTCCTTTTCCATAAATATATGGTGTTTTGTCCTCTTGACTACTATTACATTCTCAACGAATTCATTTTCGTCAACAGCTTTATCCACATTGGTCTTGGCCGGAACCACGCTTCCCCTTCTCCAGTAACCGTCCACCGTAATGACCAGCTTCGATTCCGAATCATTTATCCTGTCCTTCAAAGCGTTTGATGAAAACCCTCCAAATACGACGCTATGAGGTGCTCCTATCCTTGCACACGCAAGCATTGCAATTACTGTTTCTGGAATCATGGGCATATATATTGTAACGATGTCTCCCTTCTTCACATTCATCCTCTTAAGAACACTTGCGAATTTGGAAACTTCCCTGTAAAGATCATTGTATGTTAGTACCCTCTGATCTCCTGGTTCTCCTTCAAATATTATTGCAGCCTTGTTTCTAGTCCAACTGTTAAGATGTCTATCTATGCAATTATAGGAAGCATTAAGCTTTCCACCCTCGAACCATTTATAAAATGGAGCTTCTCCAGATAGTACAGTATCCCAGTTTTCAAACCAATCGAGTTTTCCAGCTTCCCTTTCCCAGAATTTCTCATTGTCTGTTACCAAATTTACAGGTTTTACATTGTTACTGTCCGCAAATTCTATATTCTTATAGTATGCTTCATTATATTTACTTATTCTTACTTCACTCATTTTAAAACTCCCTTCTTTTATTTCGTCTTATTTATTTCTTAATCACATCATACTTTCATATACAAACATTCTCAATTCTTATCTTTTAAGCAGTCTAAATTGGCAGTTGAGATGTGGATTTTGCAGGGCAAACGGTTTCCAGCTGCATTTTTAATAGCCCATTGCCGTTCACCTAGTCAATACTGCCGTTGACAGACAAAATATCCACTATCAGCGGTTTTATTTTGCTTTTACCCTTCATTTTAGTATAATATTAGTAATAGATATTGAAGGAAGTGTTATTTATGAAATACTTGAAACTAAACTACGAACTCATACTTATATACATACTCGTTCTACACATAGCACTCTTCGGAGGATTGTTTGCCATAGATTCAGATCACTGGAACTACTATCTTATTCTCATGATTTCCAGTTTCTCCGTAAATTCCTTAATACTATACTTCTATAATTTTTTTCATACAAAGAAAGTAGAAAGAAGCATTAAAGAATACGCAACGCTTGAGGATGCTATAAGAATTGCTGACAAGGCTATACCTCTTTTCTACCAGGGATTAAACGAGGAAACTGCCTATAATATAGCAACTACGGTGAAATCCATGACAAATGCACCTTCCGTTGCAATAACAGACAAGAAAAAAGTCCTTGCATTCATTGGTGAAGGATGCGAAAAACATCCCGTAGGATACCCCATAAAGACAAAGGCCACTTTGGATGCAATAGAATCAGGAGAAATAAAGATTATTAGAAGCAAGGAGGAATTCAACTGTACCGTTAACGATTGCAACTGTCCACTTGAATCGGCAATAATAGTACCACTTTCAAATAAAAATGAAGTAATAGGAAGCTTAAAGATATATGAAACATCAAAAGGAAAGATAAAGGAAGACAAGATAAGGCTGGCATCAGGAATGGGCAAACTTCTAAACATGCAGATTGAACTAGCAGAACTTGACAGGCAGAAACAACTTGCCACTTCAGCCAAGCTTGACGCCCTTCAAGCACAGGTTAATCCCCACTTTCTATTCAATGCCCTTAATACAGTAAATATGTATATTACAAAGGACCCAAAATTTGCAAGAAAACTTGTTGTAAAGCTTTCACTACTTTTAAGGTATATGCTTAAGAATACAGGAAGGTTCATCACTCTTAAAGAAGAAATTTCCCATATAGAAAACTATATTGCTCTTGAAAACGCAAGATTCCAAGATAAGATTGAAGTAGTATACGACATCGATAACAATCTTAGCAAGCTGAAGATTCCTATACTTTCCATCCAACCTCTGGTACAAAATTCCATACTTCACGGACTTCTCCCTAAGGATGGCAAAGGAAAGGTAACCATATCGGTCCACAAGGTTGACGATAAAGTACTTATTAGTATTATCGACAACGGAGTAGGAATCAAACAAAATGATATGGAAAAAGTATTTACAGCCGGCTACGGAAAGGGCTGTGGTGTTGGAGTATCAAATGTAAATGAAAGGCTCAAGATTCTCTACGGCGAAGCCTACGGACTTGAGATTAGAAGCAGATTCAAAACGGGTACAAAGGCTTATTTTTCTGTACCTGTCAACGAGGAGGGATGATTTGAATGATTCTACGAGCACTCATAGTTGACGATGAATATCCAGCAAGAGAAGAGCTGAGATACCATCTCAAGGAATACGACAATATAAAGATAGTAGGCGAGGCAGGAAAGGTCTCGGAAGCTATGGAACTCATTGATGCTCTACATTACGATGTAGTTTTTCTGGATGTCAACATGCCTTCAGAAAGCGGCATCGATCTTGGCGTTAAACTTCTCGAAAAAGAGAATCCTCCTTGCATAATATATATCACTGCATACGAGGAATATGCCGTTGAAGCCTTTGACGTAAATGCGGTAGGGTATGTTCTGAAGCCTATTGATGAAGATAAGCTAAGGCGCGCCATAGAAAAGGTAACAAGAATTCTGAAAAAGAAGAGTAATTCCAATTCAGTACCTGTGATGGATGCACCTACAGCTAGTGAACTGAAGATTGTAGTTCCTGTAAGCTCAGGTGTGGCGGGAAAGATATCAGCATTTGAAAACGACAAGACTGTTCTTGTTGACACCACCGATATCTACTTTGCCTATGTTGATACAAATTATGTATTCATAAAAAAATACGCCCTCAAGCTCATAACAAAATATACACTCCTAAGGCTTGAAGAAAAACTCACCTATGAAAACTTTATGAGAATAAGCAGAAGCCACCTTGTTAACATAAGCAAGATAAAGGAAATATCTCCATTCTTCAATGGGAGATGCACCATAACACTGACAGACAAGGAGTCCACCAAAATCCAGGTAAGCAGAAGACAGTCCTCTGAGCTAAAAAAGCTCTTTGACATATAGACATCCGCGTAAGCGGTGTTGTCAGCGTGGAAAGTTTACCTTGAACGCAAAATACCAACGCTTCAAGGGATTTTGCATAATTTAACTTTCCTAAGCTACGACCAACAATCGATCATTAGAATCCAAACCCATGGGTTCTTTGATAATAAATTTTCCACATGATATGTATAACAGTTGCAGACTTACAGCTCTGGACCTTCACGTCCTCGGCTGTATTTTTGCATTATCTTCCGAAACACCTTCCTGATCCATTTCCATGTCCAGATCGTCTAAAAAATCAAGAATTTCATCTTCAGTCTCTTCCCCATCAACTTCAGGGGGCATCTTCTCTCTACCGGCTTCTCGTTCATAGATTTCCCTTCTTGTATTGCACGCGTTCAGGTACCTAGTCATTCAGGTTGAAAAGCTCCATTATGTCTTTATCTTTGATTTCCCTGTCGGTTGCTTTTTCCGAATTTTTAAGCATGTCACCCATCTTCTGCTCAACGGATTTCTTAATAAGGTCCTTTATCTCTATATCCCTCAGCATGAAAAAGAGAGTAGGGTCCTTGTCGAATCTAGCACCTATTCCATAGAGCACTGCTGCAATATGCTTGCACATATATGCACTGTCCGGACAGCTGCATATGAAATGGATTTCATCAGGTCCAGGAAACAGACCCTCTCCCTTCAACGCAAAAGTCTCTTCTAGCTCCTTTGGAAATTCACCCTCAGCCAGTGCTTCCAGACTATCTATCTTATGGCTGTATAGCTTGAGAATGGATTTCCATTTCGACAAGGGTAGCGGATCGATTCCTATAACAACCTCATAGGGCTTCTTGCGACTGCCTTGAACAAGAGCTATAACCCTGCCCTTGGTTATCTTGAGATCGAGGACTGCACCGTATTTGACATACTTCTTTCCCCTTGCTATTCGGTTAGAATAGTCGGCATAGCTTTCCAGATTATTGTTCCATGCAATCCCCCACCAGTTTTTTGCAATCTTGTTTCCTGAAATAATTACAGGTTCAATATCCTTATTCTTTTTCATAAGCGAAGCAAGTTTCTTTTCAATTTTAGCCTTTTCTTCCGCTGCTGTTATGTATGTTTTGAATTTTCCTCTATAATAACCCATGACTACCTCCTTTCATACTATATTTTCAAACTGAACATTTCAAGAAGTTCATTATTGCCAAGTTCAGTAATCCATGCCTCTCCACCTTTGCCGATTACATCATCTGACAGGGCAGTTTTTTCATCTATCATTTCATCAATTTTTTCCTCTATTGTTCCCTTTGCGATTAACTTGTGCACCATGACATTCTTGTCCTGGCCGATTCTAAATGCTCTGTCAGTCGCTTGGTTTTCAACTGCAGGATTCCACCACCTGTCAAAGTGAACAACGTGGTTTGCAGCCGTCAGGTTCAGACCTACCCCTCCAGCCTTGAGAGACAGCACCATGAATGGTATAAGGTCATCGTTTTGAAATCTTTCTACTATCTCGCCACGTTTTTTCACAGGTGTACCACCATGAATCACAAGTCCCTTCTTTTGGAAAATATTTCCCAAAAACTCCATCAGAGGATCTGTCATTTCTCTAAATTGAGTAAAAACAAGAAGTTTCTCCCTTTTTTCATGTATTGTCTTGCATATTTCATCAAGGGTTTCAAACTTTCCACTATGCGAAATTTTGAATTCACCTTGACCGGAATAATGATCCGGGTGGTTGCAGATTTGCTTAAACTTCATTATACTTCCAAGAACAAGACCCTTTCTTTGAATACCTTCGGCCTCCTCAATTGCAGTGGTAAGATCATTCAATACTTTGTTATATAAAACGACCTGCTTCTTGCTAAGACCTGAATATGTTTTGATTTCAACCTTGTCAGGAAGATCATCCACTATGGACTTATCCGATTTCAGACGCCTCAATATGAATGGACTGATCATTTTTCTCAATCTATCGTAATCGGAATGCTCTTCATTAATCTGTTTAATAAAATGCTTGAATTCCTTTAGATTTCCAAGAAGACCTCTGTTGAGAAAGTCAAAAATCGACCACAAGTCCACAAGATTGTTTTCAATAGGAGTTCCCGTCAAGGCTATTCTTCCATCAGCTTTTATATTCTTTATGGCTTTGGTTCTCTTAGTAGCTGGATTCTTTATTGCCTGGGCTTCATCCAACATTAGCATATTCCATTCTATATTCTGAAGCTCTTCAATCCTACTGGCCATGCCATAAGTTGTTATTACCATATCATACTGTTCCATATCATCAGATGATACCATGTCCTTTTTGTTGAAAATCATCTTGTAATTTGTTTTCGGCAAGAATCTCTCAATCTCCTTTTGCCAGTTTCCCATGAGGGAAGCGGGCACTACGAGCAATGATTTTATTTTTCCCCTTGAAGACATAACATCCATCAAGGCTATTACCTGAACAGTTTTACCAAGACCCATATCATCTGCCAGACAAGCTCCAAACCCGTAATTAGTCATGGTGTCGAGCCATTTCAAACCATCGACCTGGTAATGTCTAAGAACAGCCTTAAAGTCTTCTGAAGTTTCTACATCGCTTAATGAATCTGGATTCCTCAACTTTTCTAGAGTTGTTTCAAGCCATTCACCTCTTTCAACATCAATGTCTATATCCTCATCGATAAGAAGTCTGTCTTCTATGTCCAGCTGCATCCTCATAGCTTCACTCATGGTGATAAATCCGTCTGAGGCCATCTGTTGGGCTTTTTCATATGCTTCCAAAGTCCTTTTAAGCTTGTCATGGTCGACCTCAATCCATTTGCCCTTAATAAGTTTTAGCCCTTCAGTCCCTTCCATCAATTCTCTCAGCTCTTCAATGGTTATATCACTGTCTCCCAGATACAATACAGGATCGAAGGACATGAGGTTATCAAGACCCACCTTTGAAGGTTTGTCCTTTCCAATACCAATACTTATTCTGAAACCACCTGATTTCTTTTTCCACCAATTTGGAATTCTGCATAGCACGCCACATTCCTCATAAGTCTCCACTTCCCTAAGAAAGGTATATGCTTCTTCTACGTCCAGCTTCAAAGGTTTAAAAATCTCTCCACTTTCAACTATTTCGGATATGAAATCACTGGATTTAACCGCCCTGCTTACAGTTGATAATAGTGACAACAATTTATCCTGGTCACCCTTGAATTCTTCAAGTGCATTTTTCAAAGGCAGGTGTACTGACTTCCTTCCACCTTCTCTAACTTTGCTGTAGGTTGCAAGAAATGCAAAGGGATAGCCGCCTTCCCTGCTTTCAACAAGATGAAAATATACACGACCAGCAAGGCTCAGTTTATCATTTCTTTCTAAAAGATAGCTTGCTACAGTACCTTCATATCTGCCAATTTCTTCCTGGAATACTATATCCATGCTTCTGAAGGCACTTGAAATCCACCCTTCATCAATATTATTCATGCCGATTGCATAGGGTCTCCTCAACATAACTTCATCTATCAATTCCCGAGAAGGATTTAATTCAAACCTTTCCCTCAACAGTTCTATTTCAGGTGTTTTTGTCAGTTCCTTAATATAGGAATTCGCAAGATCATACAAAAAACCCATGGATTCAGATAATTCAGTAGTGTCTCTACAAAATCCCATATTGAAAACCATTTTATAGGAATTATCAAGATACTCCTTGTAGAGTTTTTCCTGGAATTCACCATCAATTTTTTTTGTACCGTACTCTTCAAAGTCAAGATAGAAGTCCTTCTCTCTGAAAACGGCAATCAACTCTTTCTTATCTTTTCCCGCCATTACATAACCTCTTCATAGTTATTTTTATTTCCTGGTATTTAAAGTCATAAATATTCTACACCAAGAAGCCTTGTTTTTCAATAAACCATCACAATTCTCCGTTGTAAATGTCAAACACCGTCTTATTTTTACCTTAAGCATCCAAATTAACCTTTAAACGGCAAAAAAACTTTAAAAGTTTCAGACAAAGATCAACGAACCACTTAAATGCCTTAATTCGTTGTTTCAACCGTCAATTAGAACCATACAAAAGTTATTCATTGAGAATTTTCCACAACCTGATGTAAGCTTGGTGTATAAACAAAGCGGCTAAGTCACGTCAACCACAATATAGGGAATTGTCGCCGCGGCCAAAATAATAAGGAGGAATTATAATGAATTTAAAATCAAAAGAAAAAGAAAGGATAACAAAAAAGTTCTGGAGTAAGAATCTTAGACTCATCACATTCTCAATGATTATATGGTTCGCCTCATCCTACGGGATAGTCATACTGCTGGGAGACGTACTGTCCGGAGTTAAATTCCTAGGATGCACACTTCCATTCTGGTTTGGACAACAGGGTTCTATAATGGTGTTCTTCCTACTGGTGCTTAACTATGCAGTACGAATGGACAACATTACCAAAAGCCTTAAGATGGAATATGAAGGCAATAATGTAGTTAACATAAAAGAGAAAGGAGCTTAATCATTATGGTAGAAAAATATACTTTAACTTTAAT
>NZ_CEZJXU010000063.1:0-5165 GCF_983023055.1 Dethiosulfatibacter sp.
TTGGTGTTTAGCTACCGCTACAACAATTTTTTATATTTATTATTGATAATTGTTGTAGCTATTACTTTGCTTTTTCTGCCTTCGTCTAATATAATATTATTTGAAGGCATATTTTTTTATGCTCAAAATACTAATAATATTAAAGGACGGTATTTATGAAATGCAAATTGATAGTTATAATACTAATATTATCCATGGTCTTTTCAACTGTAGCTTTTGCAACGGAATCCACAGATGAAAATACAATGACTGAATTAGAGTTCGATGAGAACCATGAATTCATGAAAAAGGTTGCAAAGTTTGTTAAGGAAAATTATCTCTATGATTTATCCTATGAGGAAATACTTGAAGGTCTTTACGACGGCATGTTTGAAAATCTTGACGATTACAGCGTATTCTACACAGCTGATGAATACCGTGACTTTTCAACTGGCATGTCCGGTGAGTTTTCCGGCGTTGGAATACAGATTGTAAATGAAGGCGACTATGTTGTAGTTGTAACACCTATTCATGATTCTCCTGCAGAAAAAGCAGGAATACAGGCCAAGGATATAATCAAATATGTAGATGGTACAGACATCACCGGATATTCAACAGACGAGGCTGCACAGCTTATAAGAGGTCGAATAGGAACTACCGTAATACTTGGAATAGAGAGAGACAATGAGATAATCAATTTCCCCATAATAAGGGGCAATATAGTTATAAGCTCAGTATTCACGGAGATTATGGACGACAATATCGGCTATCTTAAGATTACACAGTTCAATTCAAACACACTTGAGCTCATAGCAGATCAAATGACTGCTTTTCTGGATTCCGGTGTGGACAAGCTTGTAGTAGACCTTAGAAACAATCCTGGTGGAAGCCTAAGCGAAGTGCTTAGTACACTGGACCTTTTCGTACCTAGTGGCCCCCTTGCATATGTAATCACGGCAAATGGAGAGGAAACGGAATATTCCAGCAATCTGCAGGTTCAAAACTTCGAACTGGCAGTTCTTGTAAACAAAGGAAGTGCTAGTGCATCGGAAATATTTGCTGGAGCAGTACAGGACAGAGATGCAGGTACAATAATTGGAACAAAAACCTTTGGAAAAGGCGTTGTACAGACTCTATATCCATTAAAGGACGGAAGTGCAATGAAGCTTACAACTGCTGAATACCTTACTGCAGGAAGAAACCATGTTCATGGAATAGGAATCACTCCCGACATAATCATTGATAACAACAAGCCTCTTTCGAACTTTGACACATCGGATATTCCGGAATTTGACAAGAGAAGGAAGCCTGTTGTTGGAATAGTGGGACTCGACGTACTAGCTGCTGAAAAGATACTGAATATACTCGGTTACCCAGTAACCGGAGCAGACGGCATCTTTGATGAACACCTTAAAAAGCAGATTGCACAGTTCCAGGCTGACAAGGGACTTTATCCTTACGGAATCCTTGACTTCACTACCCAGGATGCACTAAAAATATCACTGGAAAGTTATTCAGTGGATACAAGTGTTGACTTCCAACTGGAAAAGGCGTTGGAGATACTTAGATAGGATATAATTGAATATTTATAGAGATCGATTTCGGATCTTCATAATTAAGAGCTACCTACAAATGGATAAACATCCATTCATTGGTAGCTTTTGTTTATGGGGAAATTGGATATTTATTTATATCATTCCACATTAATGAATGATATAATTTAAGCTAATTGCATTTTTTATAAATTTCTATTGGAGTTAAGATGACAGAGACAATAAAGGTTAACAGAAACGAAAGGAAATATTTAATTTCTACTGAAAGGTTCAGTGTAATAAGCAACAGAATTTCCTGTATCCTGCAAAAGGATGCAAATGGTTCAGATGATGGATACATGGTCAGAACATTGTATTTTGATTCCATGTATGACGATGATTATCACGACAAAATCGACGGACTAATGAACAAGAAGAAAATCAGGCTTAGGATTTATGATACTGAATCAAATTTTGTAAAAATTGAGATGAAAGAAAAAAGCTCGGAATTCCAGACAAAACGATCAATGTCAATTTCAAGGAAGGATGCCAAAGAGCTTATAAGCGGAGGATATTCGGTCCTCTTGAACTATAACAGTCCATTTGCAGAAGAGCTTTATATAGCCATGAGCTGTGGACTCTACAGACCAAAGTGCATAGTCGAATATACAAGAAAGGCTTTCCTGATGCCCGAAAACAGCATTAGGCTCACATTTGACCACAACTTACGAAACACCGAGACGTCATTTGACTTTTTTAGTCCAAAACTAAACATGAATCCCATGATTCCATCTGACTGTATCGTATTTGAGGTAAAGTACAACAACTTCCTGTTTAGTCATGTAAAAGATCTGATCAGGGAATGCGACAAGACCGAAACTTCATTCAGCAAGTACTGCGAAGGAAGAAAATCATTATATTATTAGGAGATTATTAAGAAAATGAAAGAATACATCTATGAATTATTTTTATCAGAAGCAGGAAAAATGTCACAACAGGATATATTTATTGGCTTTTCCATGGCTCTGTTGATTGGAATGGCTATCTATACATCCTATAGGTTTTCTCATTCCGGCGCTGTCTACAGTTCAAGATTCAATGTTTCCCTTGTTATGCTTACAGTAATCACAACCTTGGTTATGACCGTAATAGGAAACAATATAGCATTGTCCCTGGGTATGGTTGGTGCCCTTTCAATAGTTAGATTTAGAACAGCTATAAAGGACCCAAGAGATACAGCATACATATTCTGGAGCATTGCAGCTGGTATATGCTGTGGTGTCTATGAATTTCAAATAGCAGGAATAGGCTCAGCCTTCCTTTTTCTATTCCTTCTGCTTTTCGGAAAACTAAAGTCAAACGACAGATACCTCCTTGTAGTTAGAGGAGACCGAGCTGTCGAAAACGATGCTGAAGTTACTGTATCAGCCTATTACAGAGGAAAGGCAAGAATGAGGGTGAAGAACACTTCAGTTGATGATATAGAACTAATTTATGAGTTATCCCAGAAGATTATTGACAGCTTCAAGAAACAGGAAAAGTCAATTATGGACAAGCTTTATGAATTTGAAGGAATCAGAAATGTAAATCTGATATGCCAAAACGATGAGCTGGGCAGGTAATATATAAACCATGAAACATACTAAAATCTACAGCTTTCTAATAATAATATCCCTGGTAATACTTTCCCTTGGATCATGGAATTACCTTAATGAAAAAGATTCCAGAACCTATCAGCACGAAAGCGAACTTAAAACAACAATCCAATGCAGTCACGAGGACGAAACCCTTTGTACCCACCTTCCCATAATTGTAATAGATACAAAGGAACAGATAATGGAGACAGCCCAGATCGAACATGAAAATATTGAAGGTATTAATTATGAAGGTATCTATTTAGAAGGGCTTGTATCAGTAATTGATAATGAAAGCGAATACAACCATATAAAAGATGAATCGGCCCTCAGTTCCGGGGTTATGATAAAGTATAGAGGAAATTCCTCAATGTATTTCGAAAAGAAACAGTATCTCATTAAGTTCATAAACGAATCCGGTGAGGAAGCCGAATATGGAATGATGGGAATGAGTACCGACAACGAATGGGTGCTAAACGGCAATTTCATGGACAAGTCCTTTATGCGTAACTATCTCTGCTACAGTGTTGCAGGAGAAATAATGGAGTACTCACCTGACTCCAGATTCTGTGAAGTAGTAACAAAGAATGGTGATGAGTATACCTACCAGGGTCTCTATCTAATGACGGAGAGCATAAAGAGAGACAGTGAAAAGGTTGATATAAGAAAATATGACCCAAAACTTCCAACCACCAGTTATATAGTAAGAAGAGACCGATTCAATCCCGATGAAAACATACTAATGACCTTTGGAACGGAAAATAATCTGACAGATGAATTCATAGGCCTTAAGTACCCCTCAAAGACAAAGGTAGATGAAAAAACATTGGCTTTTGTAGCGAATGATATAAGCTTCATAGAGGAGATTATGTATTCAGAAGAAGGTCTTGACCTTGACAGACTTTCAGATTATATAAACCTTGATTCCTTCGTGGACTATTTCATTATTAATGAACTCTTCGGAAACTACGATGCAGGTCTCTATTCCACTTATTCCTATAAGGACCTTGGAGGTAAGCTTAAAATGGGACCTGTCTGGGATTTCGACAGATCAATGGACAACGACCCTGCATATATCATGGACATTGGCAACACCGTAATCAACAATTATTCCTGGTACGATACCCTTTTTACAGACAAGAAATTCACAGACAGGGTAGTGAAAAGATACAAGAAATTGAGGCAGACAGTCTTGTCCGATGAATATCTGACATCATTTATCGACGATACTGCCCTCTATATCAGCCTCCCCGTTGAAAGAAACAATCATGTATGGGGATATATATACGAAATGAATCTATTGAATAATATTCCTGATTCCAATGGTAACATTGTGGACAGAAACTCACCGACCTTTGAAGATGAGATTGACCGGATGAAGGGCATTTTAACATCTAGAGGCAGTTGGCTGGATGAAAACATCGAAATTCTATATGATTATTCCACCGATTCAAACAAGGATTTGTTACCCGACAATTTGAATGCACTTCTTTTTATAGCAACTTTTCTGATTTCAATTATTATTGTTAAATTCGAGTAAAAGGGTGGTACAGATAGTGAACAATGAAAAAAACAAACTCAAACGTAAGAAGATTCTTCTGATTCTTACTCTCATAACTTCAATTATCTATATAGGCTGGCGTATTTTATTCACAATACCGACACAATACGGCATATTGTCTCTAATTGCGGGAATATCCCTTATTGTGGCAGAGTCAATCAGTATGCTTGAGGCAGCTGAACACTACAAAAACATGAGCCGTGCTTTTATTCCGGAGATGCCTGAAATACCTGTAGACTGGTTTCCACATGTTGATGTCTACATAGCCACCCACAATGAATCAACTGACCTTCTCTACAAGACTATAAACGGTTGCAAACACATGAATTATCCTGACATGAGCAGGGTCCACATACATGTATGCGATGACTGTGACAGAAGTGAAATGAAGGAACTTGCTGAAAAGATGGGTGAAAAGGACAATTTCTGGGCTATGGGAGATACAGGTCCTTGTGGGCC
>NZ_CEZJXU010000063.1:5175-8038 GCF_983023055.1 Dethiosulfatibacter sp.
GCTGAAAAGATGGGAGTTGGCTATTTTGGACTGTCTGAAAATGAGCATGCCAAGGCTGGAAACTTGAATAATGCAATTTCAAAAACTTCTTCTCCACTTGTTGCAACCTTTGATGCAGACATGATACCTCACAGTAGCTTTCTTCTGGAAACTGTTCCCTACTTCTTTCTGAACAGGATGGAACAGAATGACGAGGGTATCTGGAGAACAAGAGATGAAGAAACAGACCTAAAAATAGGCTTCATTCAGACCCCACAGAGCTTTTATAATCCAGATCTGTTCCAGTTCAATCTCTACTCAGAGAAAAGAATCCCCAATGAACAGGACTATTTCTTTAGAGAAGTTAACGTTGGAAGAAACAGAACCAATTCTCCCATTTATGCAGGTACTAACACGCTGATTTCCAGGGAAGCTCTCGACGAGGTTGGCGGAATCACTACAGGTACAATAACTGAAGACTTCGCTACAGGAATCAAGATCCAGAGCAAGGGCTATACCTGCTATGCAATAGATAAAACTCTGGCACACGGACTTGCTCCTACAAGCATTAAAAGTCTCATTAAGCAGAGGGAAAGATGGGGTAGAGGCTGTGTTCAGACAGTTAGAAAGCTGGACTTCATTACCAACAAGGATCTTAAGCCAAGCACCAAGATAAGCTATTTCGCAAGCTTCATGTACTGGTGGACCTTCCTGAGGAGATTTGTATATATACTTTCTCCAATTTTGTTCACGGTTTTCCACATCAGAGTTGTTGAATGCTCATTTTGGGAACTCTTGCTTATATGGCTACCATCCTATATATGCTATAACGAAACGCTAAAGGTAATTTCAGGAAACATAAGGAACCAAAGATGGAGCAATGTCATTGATACAATAATCTTCCCTTATCTCATAATTCCTGTAATGATGGAGAGTTTGGGCTTCAAGCTTAAGAAGTTTGCGGTTACAAAGAAAGACAGGTCTGTAGTAGACAATGAATCTAATATGAAGTATGCCATTCCTCATATCATACTTATAGTTTTTTCTCTCCTTGGTCTAGTTATTTCAGTAAAAGATGCCATACTAGGCGAATCTCTTGGAAATATAATTGTAATTTACTGGCTGATTGTCAATCTCTACGGACTTATAATGGCTGTATTCTTCATGTATGGAAGGAAAAACTACAGACAACATGAAAGATTTGAGGCTAGTATGGATGTCAGTATAATGACGGATAGTAATACGATTGATGCGCTCACTAGCGACATTTCCGAAAAGGGACTGGCTGTTATACTGGATTATCCCGAATATGTCAGCTATGAGGACCAGCTAACCCTTGTTGTTGATGATGGAAGATATAATTCAAGAATGAAGGCCAAACTTGTCCATGTATCAAACCTTGAGAAAGGATACAAATATAGCTTCAGAATAACGGAAATATCTTCGAAAGATAAAAAAGAGTATTTTCAATTGGTATATGACAGAAGTCATTCCCTTCCTACATACCTGAGTTCTGCTGTCAATATTGTTGGCGATTTCAATGCAAATATTACAGGAAGATACAAAAAAGATACGATTTCAAACAGAAAAATGCCAAGGATCTATGTAAACAAAATGGTTGGCACTTCCAATGGAGTGGATATGAAGCTCCTAGATTTGAATTATGAATATGTACTTATAGAACGCATTGACATGAACAATCCACCGATAAACCATATTGAACTGTTTATAGACAGCGTTCACAAGATTAAGTGTACTTTTGCTAAGGAGATTATGAAATCACCCAATTCTAAAAAAGTCCTCTACAGGATTACTAACAGTTCAAAAATCAAAACAAGTCCCGAGTTTAGACATGCACTAGAAAACCTAGGTAATGATGATAATAAAATGGAATTCGAGAAGAAATCAATATAAGTAAAACTCCCCGATTGTGTTATCATCCGGGGAGTTTTTTTTTGTTGTATTGTTTTGTGTATTTATGGAATTATTTAATTATACTTTTGATAGTTTATTTAGCAGTGATTGTTGTACCACTTTTACCGTCAAGAGCATCTTCTGCCTTTAACAATGAGGTGATTATAGCTTTTCTGCCTGGTTTTGATTCTGCAAACATAATAGCTGCCTTAACTTTTGGAAGCATGCTTCCAGGTGCAAAATGTCCTTCTTCCATGTATTGCTTTGCTTCTTCAATAGTGAGATCAGCAAGATTTTTCTGGTCAGGCTTGTTAAAGTTGATTGCTACTTTTTCAACTTCTGTAAGTATCAACAATATATCTGCATCAATTTCTTCTCCAAGTCTTTCTGCTGCAAGATCTTTGTCGATTACTGCTGCAATACCTTTGTATCCGCCGTCTCCATCATCTACAACAGGGATTCCGCCGCCGCCGCACATGATTACTATTGTTGAATTCCAAAGTCTTCCAAGAGTGTCAACTTCAACAATTTTAGTTGGCATTGGTGAAGCAACTACTCTTCTCCAACCTCTTCCAGCATCTTCCTTCATTGTATAGCCTTTTTCAGCTGCTATTGCATTGGCTTCTTCTTCTGAATAGAAAGGACCTATTGGCTTTCTAGGATTTGTAAATGCCTCATCGTCCTTGTCCACTACAACCTGAGTAAGCATTGTTGTTACCGGAAGGTCTCTGTCTCTTTTCTTAAGAGCTTTTTTAAGGCTTTGCTGAATATGATATCCTATATATCCCTGGCTCATAGCTCCACAAACGTCGAAAGGCATTGGAGGAGTTACATCCTTTGCAGCTTCTTGTGCAAGAAGAATTCTTCCTACCTGGGGTCCGTTTCCGTGTACTATTGCCATTTCATAATCCTTGCAGCTTATTCCTGCAAGTTTTTCACATGTCTGGTCTACTATCTTTAACTGCTCTTC
>NZ_CEZJXU010000064.1:0-8015 GCF_983023055.1 Dethiosulfatibacter sp.
ATCTTACTACTACACTTAACACCTTTCTAGCAGGTCCAAGATTCTTTTCTTTGATAATCTCTTCAACTGCCACTTTTGAATATTTCACAAATCAACAACTCCTTTCACACAATCCTTCCAACCACCATCACCACTGCCACAACAGCAGAAATGACCGTCGCAATCTTATATTTAAGCAACATTACATCATTCTCAACAGCAGCTTCAGCTTTCGCTGTCACAATATACCTGTTCTCTCTTTCAAGAGCCTTCTTGTCTCGTTTAAGTCGGATAATCTCCCTGTCCTTCTGGAGCACCTCCTCTTCCAGAGAGACTGCCTGATCAACTACATTATCCATATTTTTCTTTCTAGCCATACTTCCTCCTGGTTAAAATATTCTGATAACAATTAATGCTGCAACCATTGCTGCAAATTCATAGATCATATACTTTCTTGTATCTTCCATAATGACCTCCTATGTGATACAATTAAATTGAGTATTTATGCTTGTGCCCTCATAGCTGTTCCCGCAGCTTGGGCACTTTTCTTTTCTGGATCTTCTTCATCCTCCTTTTCATTCATTTTGATAATTTCCATTGCCACTAGCTTGAAAGCATCGGCTATGGTATCTAATCGCTCCTCAAATTCTTCCTCTGAAGCAATTTCTGCACATTCAAATGTTATTTTTTTAGTGGGATCTCGTTTCGTCGGTGTCCTATCGATTGTCATAATCACATTGTTTTTCAATTTATTTCCTCCTATTAAAATATTTTAATAACAATAAAGCACCAACCATTGTTATTAATTCATAGATTATATATTTCTTTTCTGGACTCATATCCGGACCCCAAAGTGTTTGCGAAGTTGCATTTATGCCATAAAGTCAGCAAAAAAAATTTCTATTACTTCCTCTTTGTTTAGATTGAGGATTCCAATCATTGCTGTAGCTTCTTTAATGGTGAAGTTTTCACCTTTATTTGTGAACTTCCTATACATTGTACTTTTGTTGACTTCAAGCCTTTCAGCAAGCTGTTCAACATTCAAATCCTTTTCCAGCATTTTGATTTTCAATTTTTTTATATTTACCACTGAATATCACCTCCTAGTAATTTAATAACTTTAGTTGCATATCTGCTACAATTCAATATTAACTTATCGGGTTATGTTTGTCAATACTTTTTTGGCATATATGCAACTTTTTTTATCTGAAGTGCAAATTCATTGCATATTTGCGCTATATTTGGTAATATGTTAATGAAAGGAGATGCTATGTTGGATATAGGAAAAAAAATTAAAGATCGAAGAAAAGAGCTGGGATTGTCAATTGACGATGTTGCTGAAGCATTAGGGAAAAACCGAACTACTGTATATAGATATGAAAGCAGTCATATAGAAAATTTACCTATTTCAATTCTCAGTCCACTTGCAAAGGTTTTAAAAACAACTCCTGCTGATCTTATTGGATGGAATAATGCCGTGCCAAGAGATGGGAAAAAATGTATGAATATTGATGATGAACTTAAGAAAATTGAATCTCTTGAGTTTCATACTCCTGAAGAAGCAATGAAATTCATACTTGAACAACCTGTACTAATGAACTATGGAGGATATGATTTAAATAACATATCTGCTGATGAGACAATGGCATTGGCAGAAGATCTGCTTTTAACTATGAAAATTGGAATAGAAAGGATGAAGAAAAAGAGAAAATAATTGCTTTAAGGGGTAGACATATTGAGTATTACGCAAGATATATTAAACGGGTTGATAGAATTTTATGGAACAACAAATGTGAATGAGTTAATTGACGAAATGGGAATAATTGTAATTAGACGAGACTTTCCTGATGGCACTAAAGGAAAGTTTTTTCGTGACTACTTAGGTATTGAATACATAATGGTATCTTCAGGATTAGATCATCATGAAGAGATATGTGTATTGGCGCATGAGTTAGGACATGCTGTTTTGCATACAGACCTTTCGATTGAGTATCTGTATGGGGTAACACAAGTGAAAAACAAATACGAGGTACAAGCTGATAAATTTGCTTCAGCCTTATTATTATGCGATATTGATATTGATGAATTAGAGGGACTAACAACAAAAGAGATAAGCTGTCACCTTGGAGTTCCTGAAAACCTTATCGCTTATAAATTTGGTTAGCAAAAAAGTAACAATAAACAAAATATAGACTGCATAGATAATCGACAGATGCTAAACAGGTGTCTGTTTTTTTCAAAAGGAGGTATAATCTTGAATAAAGTTGCAGCATTATATGTAAGGAAATCTAAAGCTACTGAAAAGGGCGAATCTATTGAAAATCAGATCCAAAGAAGTAAGGATTTATGTAATTATAAAGGATGGTCATATCAGATATATGAGGACTATGATGTTTCCGGAAAAAATCTGGATAGACCTAGTTTCAAGAAGCTTATGTACGACATTGATCAAGGTATGATCCATACACTAGTCTGCTATAAATTGGATAGAGTAAGTAGATCAGTTAATGATTTTTCCACTCTCATTGGTGATTTAGATAAAAAGGATGTAGATTTTATTTCTTTGAAGGAGAACTTTGACACTTCCTCCCCAATGGGACGGGCCATGATGATGATTACATCCGTGTTTGCTCAATTAGAGAGAGAAACCATAGCCGAAAGAGTTCGTGACAATATGATAGACAGAGCCAAGCTTGGTAAATGGAATGGTGGTCCTATACCCCTTGGATACAAAGCTATCAGTGAAACTACACATGAAAACAACAAGACAAAGAAAGCCTCCAGACTTATTATTGAAGAAAAAGAGGCCTCTATTGTACGATTCGTCTATGCCAAATATATGGAATTAAAATCTATTAGAGGAACCGCTCATGAGCTTAATAGGTTAGGATACAAAACTAAGAAAGGTGCTTCATGGAACCCAAACCAGGTTCAAAGGGTCCTCAAGAATGCCTTGTATTGTGTCGGTGACACCTATGCATACAATTACTTCAATTCATCTACAGAAGTCCAAATTTCGAATCCTGAAGGCATGTTTGACGGAACCTATGGAACGATGTATTATAATAGGAGGAGACCAAATGGAACTACTTCCAAGCAGCTACCAATGTCAGAGTGGATCCTTTCTGTTTCTGAACATCAAGGTATAATATCAGGCAAAGAATTTGCTACTGTTCAGTTATTAATTAAAAAAAATGCAAGTATAGCACCTAGACTCGGACAAAGCCAATCCTCTCCCCTTTCTGGTTTAGTAAAGTGTGGAGAATGTGAATCTAGTATGAGTGTATACTATTCAAGAAAATCCAATAAAAGTATCGGAGCAACAGATCAGTATTATTCATATTTCAATTGCATAAAAAAAGTACAACAAGCACAATGTGATAACAGAAGTATTAGAACTGATAAACTCGAAAACTCTGTTGTTGAATATCTTAGCTATCTTCTCACTAACGAAGACCATCTTCATGACCTATTAAAAAGATCCACCGGTACTGATGACAAGATTGAAAAACTTGATTCAGAAAAGAAACGTCTCAAAAATCGTCTTGATGCAATTGACAATGAAATTAGCAATCTTACAGCTGCTCTGGCGAAAAACGTACTCCCAGAAGATATTATAATGAAAAAATACAATGAACTCGAAAAAGATAAGAACTTGCTTGTAACTGAATACAATTCGATAATAAACAAAATCAACTATTCAACTAACCATAAATTGAATACTGATATTTTCGTGAATTCAATGAAACAGTTTAATCCCGAAACCTATCATAAACTACCAATGAACATAAAAAAAACACTACTCCGTAGTATTATCAAAAAAGTCATTATTTATAAGGATAGTATTAAAATACACTTATTTGTGGATTTAAGTTGTGATAGTCACGTTATTTGTCCACGCACGCTCAAGGGTTCATGCTTGAGACAAGCATGAATTTTGAAGGATAATCTACTGTCATGTTTGCTCTTGAAATTGTAACTCTGCCGTCTTCAAGTGGTTGTCTCAAAACCTCAAGGGAGCTTTTATTAAATTCAGGCAATTCATCGAGAAACAACACTCCGTGGTTTGCCAGTGAAATTTCTCCCGGCTTTGGAATGCGCCCTCCTCCCACCAGTGCTGTTTTTGATATTGTATGGTGTGGAGCCCTGAAAGGTCTCGTTCTTATAAGTCCACTTTCACTATTAAGACCGGCAATACTGTATACTTTAGTAATATCCAAGGATTCTTCAAAGGTTAAATCCGGAAGAATCGTAGGAATCCTCTTGGCAATCATTGTTTTGCCAGACCCCGGAGAACCAATAATTAGAATATTGTGACTGCCTGCTGCAGCTATTTCAACTGCGCGTTTCAATGTTTCCTGCCCCTTGACTTCTGTAAAATCAATTTCATAGCTATTAAATATGTTTGAGGAAGAGTAATCCTTTTTCAACGTTGGCAACATAATTTTCTTTGAATTTAAATGATCTACGATTTCATTAAGGCTTCCTACGGGATATATTTCCATATCCTTTATATAGCTAGACTCTTCCATATTTTCCAAAGGTACAAAAGCCTTTTCAATACCTAATGATCTCAATGAAATAAGCATAGGTAGTACTCCATTTACATGTTTTATGGAGCCGTCAAGAGACAATTCTCCAATAAAACAGGTTGTTTCCTGATTCTTGACTATACAGGTCCCCATGGCTGATAAAATCCCTAGGGCTATGGGAAGGTCAAGCTGGGATCCTTCCTTTTTTATTGATGCAGGTGATAGATTTACTGTAATTCTGGACATTGGAAAATCATAATTTGAATTTGATATTGCCGATCTTACCCTTTCCTTTGATTCTTTAATGGATGCATCGGGAAGTCCTACAATATTAATTGTAGGCAAGCCATTTGCCAGGTCTGTTTCAACTTTTATTATATTGCCTGCTAGTCCCGAAAGAACGCAAGCATTAACTTCTGATAACATTGCTACCCCCAATAATTATTTGATATTCATTCTTATATTGTATATCGTTGCAGTATAAAATCAAATATTATTAGTACATATTACAGATTATTAACATATGGCATTTACTCAATGCTGTATATTAAATATAGATTTTTCTGTTATAATAATATATCGACAGGGAGGTTACAACATGGATTATATAAAAAAAGTAATATCCATAGCAAAAAAGAATGATTCAGCTGAAGCCGAATTTCTTCAGGCAGTTGAAGAAGTTCTTCTAACATTAAAGCCTGTACTTGATAAAAATCCGGAATATGAGGAAAACCGAATTCTTGAAAGACTTATCGAACCTGAAAGACAAATAATTTTCAGAGTTCCCTGGCTGGACGACAAGGGAGAAATACAGGTTAACAGAGGATTCAGAATACAATTTAACAGTGCAATAGGACCCTATAAGGGAGGTTTAAGATTCCACCCTTCAGTAAACCTTGGTATAATCAAATTTTTGGGATTTGAACAGATATTCAAAAATTCCCTTACAGGTCTGTCAATAGGTGGAGGAAAAGGCGGTTCAAACTTTGACCCAAAAGGCAAAACAGACAAGGAAATAATGAAATTTTGTCAAAGTTTCATCACAGAATTGTACAGACATCTTGGCCAGTCTGTTGATATACCTGCTGGTGATATAGGCGTAGGCCCACGAGAAATCGGATATCTTTTCGGACAGTACAAAAGAATAAAAAACGAATTCGAGGCTGGCGTACTTACAGGAAAAGGTCTTAAATATGGTGGTTCTCTTGCTAGGAAGGAAGCCACTGGGTTTGGAGTAGTGTATTTCGTTAGAGAAATGTTAAAATCAAACAACGACAGTTTTAAAGACAAGACTGTGATTATTTCAGGAGCAGGAAATGTTGCAATATATGCTTGTGTAAAAGCTCAGGAATATGGTGCTAATGTAATTGCCATGTGCGACTCCAAAGGATATATCTACGATCCCAAAGGTATAAATATCACTACAATAAAACAGATTAAAGAAGTAGAAAGAAAAAGAATAAGCGAATATTTAAAATACCATCCTGATGCTGAATACGTAGCTAATCAGAGAGAAATATGGAATCTAAAATGCGATATCGCGCTTCCCTGTGCCACTCAAAATGATATACATCTTGATGAAGCAAAAAAACTTGTTGAAAACGGATGTACCGTTGTTGGTGAAGGAGCTAATATGCCTTGTACAAACGAAGCCATGGCATACTTCCTGGAAAACAAGGTTTTTCTGGCTCCTGCTAAAGCAGCTAATGCAGGCGGAGTTGCCACATCAGCCCTTGAAATGGCTCAAAATAGTATGAGACTTTCATGGACATTTGAAGAAGTCGATAAAAAGCTTGATGAAATAATGGTCAATATATTCAAGGAAACCAGTGAAGCTGCTGAGAAATATGGAGTTCCAGGTAACTATGTTACAGGAGCCAATATTGCCGGATTCATTAAAGTTGCTGAAGCAATGATGAGTCTTGGAATAGTTTAATAAACTACTAAATTGACTAGTCAAAAGGAGAGTTTATCCGTCTTTTAATAACGGACAGGCTCTCCTTTTGTTTTATATCCCCATAGAAATATATACTGTATATTAAAAATGCATAAAAAACATCGTTTTCCCCCTGCTATTTGTTACGTTTTCGTAATATATGGTACTTTTTTCATAATGAATCTTGATTTTCGTTTAAAAAATGCTATAATGTAATAGAAGTAGGGAGGTTACATAATGAATTATGTACAAAACGTAACAATTTTATCAAAAAAGAGAGATTCAGCAGAGCCTGAATTTCAACAAGCAGTTGAAGAGGTGCTTCATTCATTAAAGCCAGTAATGGATATGCATCCAGAATATAAAGAAAACTGCATACTAGAAAGACTAATTGAACCAGAAAGACAATTAATGTTCAGGGTTCCCTGGACTGATGACAAAGGACAAATACATATCAACAGAGGATATAGAGTTCAATTCAGTAGTGCAATAGGACCTTACAAGGGAGGATTAAGATTCCATCCTTCAGTAAACCTTGGCATTGTCAAATTTCTTGGATTTGAACAAATATTCAAAAATTCTCTTACCGGCTTGTCAATAGGCGGAGGAAAAGGCGGTTCAGACTTTGATCCCAAAGGAAAATCAGACAGAGAAATAATGAGGTTCTGCCAGAGCTTCATGACAGAGCTTTACAGACACCTAGGAGACAGCGTCGATATACCTGCCGGAGACATAGGTGTAGGTGGAAGAGAAATCGGTTATCTTTTCGGACAATACAAAAGAATTAAAAATGATTTTGAAGCAGGCGTCTTGACCGGTAAAGGTTTGAAATACGGCGGTTCCCTGGTAAGAACGGAAGCAACTGGATATGGTGTTGTATATTTTGTAAGAGAGATGCTTAAGGCAAATAATAAAAACTTCAAAAATAAAACAGTAATAATATCAGGATCCGGAAACGTTGCAATATATGCCTGTGAAAAAGCTCAGGAATATGGTGCCAACGTAGTAGCCATGTGCGACTCCAAGGGATATATATACGATCCTAAAGGTATAAACATAGAAACAGTAAAGCAGATCAAAGAAGTTGAAAGAACAAGAATAAGCGAATATGTAAAACACCATCCAGAAGCTGAATATCACGAAAATCAAAGAACACTATGGGATCTAAAATGTGATATTGCTCTACCATGCGCTACTCAAAATGATATAAACCTTGAAGAAGCAAAAAAACTTGTTGAAAACGGATGTTTTGCTATAGGAGAAGGTGCAAATATGCCTTGTACAAATAGCGCCATGGATTATTTCCAGGAAAACAATGTTCTCCTTGCACCTTCCAAGGCGGCCAATGCAGGTGGAGTTGCAACTTCAGCTCTTGAAATGGCACAAAATAGCATGAGAATTCCATGGACATTTGAAGAAGTGAATAATAAGCTGGATGACATAATGGTTAATATTTTCAAAGAATCAAGTGCAGCAGCTGAAAAATACGGCGTTCCAGGCAACTATGTTGCAGGTGCAAATATTGCCGGCTTCATAAAAGTAGCCGATGCAATGTTGTGTCAGGGAAT
>NZ_CEZJXU010000065.1:0-7928 GCF_983023055.1 Dethiosulfatibacter sp.
ATGGATATTAAATCCTAATATGCGGTGGCTTCTTTTTTGAAGAAAGTTCAAATATTCAAGAGTTTTAGAATCATACGCGGTGAACCGCATCATAAGTAGGCTATAAGCCGAGGTCTAAGTACTTTGGCAGAAATACTAATCTCTTAAAAGAAACTCGATTATATTCTTGTGACGTATTCCATTTCTTGAACGATCTATTCTATCCATTGAAAGAACAGTCTTTGGATAGTTGTCGTTTATTCTTTCAAGAGCTGAAAATTCTCTTTCAATCGTTGACTCTGCTGCAAGTAAGTATGTTACCTGGATGTATTCTATCTCACTACCATCAACTACGACAAAATCCACTTCATATTCATCAATTTTACCAACATAAACCTTCTTGTTTCTACGTAGTAAATCAAGTAATACTATATTCTCAAGAGACTGACCAATATCTTCTTCATTATTGAAATACAATCCACGTATACCCAAATCATTTATAAAATATTTCTCATTGGTTCGCAACAATTCCTTACCTTTAATATTGTATCTGGGAATGCTGTGAATCAAATATGCATTTCTACATGCATCTATGTAATTGTATATCGTTTCCTTTGAAAGTTTTCTTCCCTCAGATTTAAGAAATTTAGTTATGGTATTTGCTGAAAATATTTGACTGATGTTGTGTAATACATAAATAAGAAATCGTTCCAGTAGATCAACATCCCGTATAGAATACCTGGATACAATATCTTTCAGAAGAATTGATCTATACATGTCGGATAAGTAATTTTTTGCAGAGTCAATAGATTCAAAATCAAAACGAGCTGGCATGCCACCGTTTTTAATATAATCAACAAATAATACTTCCCTATCCTCTTTCATATTGGCTGCTTGTATCTCATTAAATGACAGTGGAAATACCTCAATGGAATAAGTTCTACCTGTCATATATGTAGCAAGCTCACCAGACAACAGCTTGGAATTTGATCCCGTTATAAATACTTCAGCAGTACCTTCAGCATTAAGAGAATTTACAACTTTTTCAAATCCTTGAACTTCTTGTACTTCATCTAAAAAAATATAATATTTCATATTGCTTGTCATTAATTTACGTAAATATTCATTTAAAGATTGATAATCCTTAAAAGGTTCGAATTGAAGTAATTCAAAATTCATGAAAATCATTTGTGATTCAGGAATCCCGTCCTCTACTAATTCTTTCATTATTTGCTTTAGTAACGTTGATTTGCCCACTCTACGCATTCCAAGCAATACCTTTATAAGTGGTTTATTCAAAACTTGACGTATTCTACTCAAATAGTACTCTCTTCTTATCATCAGCACACCTCTTTTCAATTAATATTATATCATCACTAAGTCTTTTATAAAAGACTTTTTACCCAATTATACTAAATTAGCATCTCAAAAGATCTTATTTAGGTTTTTCCATCGATTATAACACCTAGAATATCATTCAATATGCTGAGGTATGCAAAGGCCAGGATTATAATTTATTAAAAGTACTGTATTTGGTCAATCACGGTGAACCGTATCATAAGTAGGCTATAAGCCGAGAATAGGGTGTGTCATAGATACTATAACATATCCATCTTGTATTATGAAAACCACAAGAAAAATATTCTAAGTCAAATTATTTTCATTATCATTTTCTTAGAATTAAATTATAGCCGCTGCGGTTTCATTTCTCATTTCCTCTGAATACTTATTTCTATTACTTGCCATGATCTGCTCCTTTTTATATGCATATGCTATCACGACATGGTATCACTTTTCCACCGTTGTCCAATTTTTTGTTTTTAGCTCTATATAGCTATCTATATCAAAATCTATTAAACGGCTTCCCAATCCCAAGCCCCTGCCTGCATACGAAGCAAATGCTTATCAAAATCAGTAGATGACTTTGATAAGCATTGCTTGCGCACTCACTAGTGAGCGCTATTTGTCATTGAGCGCTGAACCATTTTCTTGACGAATTCTTCAAGACTCATTTTATGCGCTTCAGCTGAAGCCTGCAGCTTTGCCGCCTCTTCTTCTGTGAATGTAAGTTGTACTTGTTTTTCACTCATGTTGCACCCTCCTCTTAGTTTATTAATATTGCCTCAGCATAAAAACCGGAGGCAATACACTCATCCAAAAGTATTCCTTAAACTGCAAATTTTTTAACAAATTCCAAGTGCCAGCGGCGTTTTGCCTCCAACTTTGATATCTTTAAGTTTCTTATAAACTAATTTGTACATAGCCTTTTTTACCAATAAAAAAGATCCCCTGAGGGATCTAAAAATATACTTTTCCAATCTTACCTGTTTATGGATTCAAACTGATACAGGGACTCTCTACACTACATATCTCCCACCGAAAAATATATATATAACAGAAAAGGCTGGTCTCCTGGCTCACATCTTATCCTACTCTTTCACCTTCCCGGTTATCCCAGTGATTATCGAAATTTCGTAAATGCTTACAGTAGCGAGGGCTGCGTCGGATTCACACCGAACTTCCCAATTAATCTTAGATTAAAAACCTCAACTTGTATTTTATTGCAACTTGTTTTCAAAATTATATACTATTTATGTTTGCATTACAATAACAATTTAAACTAGTTTTGCTGTAATATATTTTATGTGACTGGTAAAATAAAATGATATCATTGTACTCCCCATATTCCCTATTCTATAAAAACTTAATCAAATTTCGCTTTTCGTTCAATTATATTACTTCTGTTCAAAAAAACAAGTAACCTGGCCTCGACAACGATTTTGGGCAAAAAAAATAATCTGAACCAATTATTATTAGCTCAGATCATTATGAAAAAGTAATGCATTTGATAAATCACGGTAACCGTATCATAAATAGTCTATAAGCCGAGGAGTATTGTGTCATAATTACTATAACACATCTATATTCTATTTTGAAAACCACAAGGAACTATTTTCACTCAGAATCTGATGAAGGTCTAACAGCCTTTTCAGGCTCTTTAGTTCCAGTTCCTTGTTTTTCACGAACTGAATCATCGATGATTGTCGACTCTCCTTCAACATCTATTATCTCATAATCTCCTGTTTTCTTATAATATTTAATCGTTATTGTCCCTTCACTTGTAGGACTTGTTACTACTCTAACCTCATCATTGTCTACTGTAACAACATTTCCATATTCATCAGCTTCACCTACAGATAATTTATTGTTTTCTGGTACACTTTCATCTCTAAAACTTACCCTTACAAGAATTACAACCATAACAATCACAATTACTAAACTTACTATTTTTTTCATTTTATAACTCCCCTCTTATTAGTTTATTCAAATAATCAATATTTTAATGTAGATGTACACTTGATGTTAAACGCAAACAAATCTTCAACATTCATTATACTACTCTTGGATTAAATAACAAGGCTTTTGGCCTAAACGACAAGACAAACGTTCTAGACAGCCGTTTTTAACAAACAAAAATCCAAACTATCTTTAACAGCTTGGATTTTCTAAAAAAAATACTGTATTTAGTCAATCACGATGAACCGTATCATACGTAGGCTATCAGCCGAAATCAGGATGTGTAATTGATACTATAACGCATCGGTATCACCTATTATTTAGAACCTGTTTAGCTGTTCAACTATATCTACCAGCTTCTCCATTTTGTAAATGAATTTTTTACCTGTTTTAATTTTCTTATATATTCCAAGCTCCACAATCAATGCCATATCTTTTCTAGCAGTTTCATATGTAATTTTATATTTCTTTTGATAATACTTAAGATCAAAATGTTTATTCATGGATTTCAGGGAACTTTTTATTATTCTATTCTGTCTTTCGTTTAGGAATATTTCCTTTTTCTCAAGCAGGTTTTCAATAATTGTCTTACTATAGTGAAATATGTAATTCTTCCTTACTTCATTTACCGTTTCAAGAATAAGCTTTGAATAAAAATCTATAAAGTATGTAATATCAGAACCATAATCTTCACATTCCTTAATTACAGAATAGTATCGTTTTCTCTTTTCAACCAATATTTTTGATATTGAAAAATACTTGAAAAACTCATACCCGTTTTTCAACAGATAAATATTCATTATCGCCCTGGCTGTCCTTCCATTGCCATCAAAAAAGGGATGTATGTATACAAAATAGTAGTGTATAACACAAGCATTAATTATTGGATTCATTATACTCGACATATTCATAAAGCTCACAAGATTATCCATCATATCATATATCATTTTGTGGTCTGGTCCTTCATATATTATCTCATTATTTTTCTCAACAAATACTCTATCTGTTCTATACAACTCTGTTATATCCTCTTCATCTATCGTACCTTCCGTTAAAATCTGCCAGATTCTGTAAATAAAATCATGGCTGAATTCTTTTTCAATGTTTTCCATTGTATATACAAGTGCCTTGTAATTATTGAATATCATTTTTTCACTCTTGTTTTGAGGATTGAGATTATTCTTTATCATATCTCCTGCTCTTTTTCTTGTAGAATATGCACCCTCAATAACAGACGAACTAAATGCTTCATCAATAAGAGAATCCACTAGAGTATCGCTCTTAACCTCTGAAGATATCATATCTGTTACATCCTCTTGTCCCAGACTCATAATGTTTTTTATATTTTCATCGGTTTCTAAAGTATGAACATATCGGAGTTTACTACCTGCTGCATCATTTAGAGGTATCTCTATACTCATATCTTTTCTTCTACTCTCAATTTCTTCCCACTCCAAAAGAAATTCACTTGATTTCTTACTATTTCTAAACATAAATTTTTCTTTTGTAATATATTCATTTAATATATATCTTTCATTATCCATTTCGACAACTCCCTATTATCCAAGGATACCATAAATATATTATTTTATAAATATTTATTACCAATTTGTTACTATTTTTCTACTATTAAATATTTACATGAACTACGAAAAAATCTGAGACAATATTTAATTGCTCAGATTAATAAAAGTAATGTATTTAGTTGTTCACTGTGAACCGTATCATAAGTAGGCTATAAGCCGAGGTTGGGATGTGTTATTGATACATTAATCATTTTCCACCTCATTCTAAAACTTAAGTTTGATTATCCTACTTGGTCTTCCCGCCTTGTAGACAACCTTCTTGCCAGCAACCTCAACATATCCTGCCAGTTCCAGTTTTTCTATTATCCTGTTCATGCTTCTATGGGAATTGCCGAATTCATCGGCAAGCTCCTTCGTAGTAAAATAATCCTTGTTGAGCCTTTCCCTTATGCTGTGTAACTGATAGATGGTATTTATACTGATATTCGTTTCATCCGCGATTCTCTTGAAGGCAGCATCAAAGAGTATGGGTTCATCCTCGGTACCTGCAGGTCTTGCTTGAAGTTCATCGATATTTGCAGCATCATATACGACAAATGACATGTTGCCACCCTGCTTAATAGCCTTGTTCATGCCTAGTGCGGCATGAGACTTCGCCTCCCTAGCAGTGACACCGTAGCCTATCCCTACACTTACAGTCTTTACAGTGTTTTCCATCATGTCCGTAAGAAGAGACAGGTATCTCATGTTGTTCGTAGCAAATTCTACGACCTTCTTGGTTGTAAAAAGCAGGTAGTTTTCCTTACCCTCTTCAACCACCGCCGCCTGAATTCTCTGTGCAAATCTGTATATCTGCTCCGAAACCTTCATCTTTTCATGCATCTGTTGGTATTCATTTTCATTTAGCATGGAATATTCACTGTCTGAATCAATCTTTATGGAAACTACAATGATCTGACTTTCTTCAATATTGTCCCTTATCATTTTCATCTTAAGCTCATGAAGTGAATGTCTTATGGTATCCGTAGTCTGATTCATAAGCTTGCAGGGTATTCCCTTTGATTCAAGAGTATCATGTACAGTTGTGATTCCTGTGATACAAAATGATACAATTCCCGCCTCATAATTGGATTTATGGAAAATCTATAAGTTTCTCCTGAAAGTCATACTCAAACACATCATATTCTGCTATTATTGCCGAGTACCCGTCCTCCTCTATTCCTATTTCACTGTAGGCATTTCTGACAGTTCTTTTATCAAGGGAATCAATGCTGATTTTCAAAAGGTCATAATCATCTGTAAATACTGTTTCCAAGAGGGTCCTCTGAAGCTGGCTGTGATTTTGTCCCAGATACACCCAAGGATTTTGTGAATGCATTTCATGATTAATCACATCAAAAGGTATCTTTCCCGTAAAGATTATTCCATCAAAGTCCTTATTTTTGGAATGAAGATATTCGATAATGACATCCATCTCCTTCTTTTGGGAAAACTCTATTGCCGTAGTCTTGAATTCAGGGAAAAACTCCTCAGCAGTCTTTTCAACCTTCTTTATGCTCTTTTTGTGTCCTAAAATACCAATATTATATATCATAAATGTACTCCTTTCTTTTATTATAGCCAACATAGCAATTATAGTCAATTATGGTCACTATATGGTAAGTGAATCCGATGATAATCTAGAAACAAGAAAAGCAACTACGCTAAGTAGAGATAATTCAAGGAGGCAAACATGAAAAAATATGTTGCAGAACCATTTAAAATCAAGATGGTTGAACCACTAGAAATGATAACGAAGGAAGAAAGACTCGAGAGACTGGCAGAGGCAAACTACAATCTGTTTTCACTGGCTTCAAAGGATATTTACATCGACTTCATGACAGACAGCGGTACGGGAGCAATGAGTGATTCCCAATGGGCCGGAATGATGAAAGGCGACGAGTCATATGCCGGAGCAAGAGGATACTACAGGGTGCTGGATGCGGTAAAAGACATCTTCATCTATGAACATGCACAACCTGTACACCAGGGAAGAGCTGCCGAGAAAATACTGCTTCCCTTGCTAATAAACAAGGGACAGTATGTAATTTCCAACATGCACTTCGACACTACAAGAGGCCATGTAGAACTTTGCGGCGGCAAGCCAATCGATCTTGTATGCGAAGATGCTCTAGATACTAAAAACTATGCTCCATTCAAGGGAAACATGGACCTTAAGAAAATGGAAGCTTTCATCAAGGAGCAGGGAGCCGACAAAATTGCAGTAATCATAATGACAATAACAAACAACAGTGCCGGAGGTCAGCCCGTATCTCTTGCAAACATGAAGGCAACAAGAGAAATAGCAAACAAGTACGGCATCAAGGTAATAATAGATTCTGCCAGATTTGCAGAAAATGCATATTTCATTAAGGAAAGAGAAGAAGGATATGCAGACAAGTCAATCAAGGAAATCACAAGAGAAATGTATTCATATGCAGATGCATTCACAATGAGTGCAAAGAAGGATGCCATAGTAAACATGGGTGGTCTCATAGGCGTTAAGGAAGATGCCGAGCTCTTTGAAGCAGTAAAAGGCCTTACGGTTCCTTACGAGGGATTCATCACCTATGGAGGTCTTGCAGGAAGAGACCTTGAAGCTCTTGCAATCGGACTCTATGAAGGTACAGACTACAATTTCCTGAAATACAGGATTGGACAGGGCGAATACCTGGGAGACAGACTTAAGGAAGCTGGAATTCCTTTCCAATATCCAGTTGGAGGTCACGCAGTATTCCTGGATGCAAAGGCACTGTTCCCTCACATTCCATATCACCAGTTCCCGGGACAGGCACTTTCCATAGAGCTTTACAAAGAAGCAGGAATCAGAGCCTGCGACATAGGTTCATACCTTCTCGGTGTAGATGCAGAGACGGGAGAGCAGCTTGAGTCAAAGATGGAGTTTACTAGACTTGCAATTCCAAGAAGAGTTTATACTCAGGCTCATCTGGATATCACTGTTGAAGCACTCAAGGCAATCAAGGAAAGAGCTTCAGAAGTAAAGGGATACGAAATAACATGGCAACCTAAGATACTTAGACACTTCACATCTAAACTAAAGCCTATTAAGTAATTGAATAATTAGGT
>NZ_CEZJXU010000066.1:0-7902 GCF_983023055.1 Dethiosulfatibacter sp.
GATTTTTTATGTGGCTTATCGGGAGTCATTCCCAGTTCGCTCATTGCATACAATATTCTTCTATGAACAGGTTTTAATCCATCTCTCACATCAGGCAATGCTCTGCTTACAATAACAGTCATTGCATAGTCAAGATAGGATTTTTTCATTTCTTTTTCTATATCTATCTGAATAACCCTGTCATTTCCTGGTTCTATATTATCCATTCTATTCCTCCAAATCCAACAAGTTTATATATCTATATGTTTAACATATTTTGCATTTTGCTCTATAAATTCTCTTCTTGGTTCAACCTTTTCTCCCATTAGCGTTGTAAACACCTCATCTGCTTCAAGAACATCAGCAATTTCAACCCTCAACATAGTTCTTTTTTCAGGATCCATTGTTGTATCCCAAAGCTGATCAGGATTCATCTCTCCAAGACCTTTGTATCTTTGAAGGCTGTATTTATTTTCTCTTCCTACCACTTCATCCAAAAGATTGTCAAGCTCCTTGTCCGTATATACATAGTTTTCTTTCTTGCCATACTTAACCTTGTACAGAGGTGGCTGAGCAATATAAATATTGCCGTTTTCTATAAGGGGCTTCATATATCTGTAGAAGAATGTCAATAGTAGGGTCCTTATATGCGCTCCGTCAACATCGGCATCTGTCATTATTATTATTTTTCCATATCTAAGCTTCTCAAGGTCGAATTCTTCACCAATTCCACATCCAAAGGCTGTTATCATTGCTCCAATTTCAGTAAAATTCAATATCTTGTCAATTCTTGCTTTTTCAACATTTAATATTTTACCTTTTAGAGGCAATATGGCCTGGATTTTTCTGTCTCTTCCCTGCTTTGCAGATCCACCGGCAGAATCACCCTCGACTAAGAAGACCTCACATTTATCTGCATCCTTTTCAGAACAGTCTGAAAGTTTTCCAGGAAGTGAAAGTCCATCAAGAACATTTTTTCTTCTTGTAAGTTCTCTTGCCTTTCTTGCTGCTTCCCTTGCTTTAGCAGATTTTTGAGCCTTGTCTATTATTACCTTTGCTTCCTTTGGATTTTCTTCAAGGAAAGAGTTCAAAGATTCAATTACCAATGACTCCACAATACCTCTCATTTCACTGTTTCCAAGCTTTGTCTTTGTCTGTCCCTCAAACTGTGGTTCCTGAAGCTTAACGGAAAGTATTGCAGTCATTCCTTCCCTTATGTCTTCTCCAGTTAGGTTGTCTTCTTTTTCCTTGATTATGTTGTTTTTTCTTGAATAATCATTAAATACCCTTGTAACGGCAGACTTGAATCCACTTAAATGGGTACCACCTTCATGGGTGTTTATATTATTTGCAAAGGAATATATGCTTTCACTGTATGAATCCGTATATTGAATGGCAATTTCTACTGAATTACCTTCTTTAACTCCTTCGTAATATATTATTTTATTGTGTATAGGGTTCTTCTTCTTGTTGAGATATTCAACAAATTCCTTTATTCCACCATCGAAATGAAAATTGTCATTTTCCCCACCTCTGGCATCGGAAATATTGATGTTGATTCCCTTGTTAAGGAATGCCATCTCTCTCAATCTATGTTGAAGAGTTCCATAATCAAAATTTATTTCTTCAAAAATTGTATCATCAGGCATGAATTCAATAGTTGTTCCTGTTCCTCTTCCATTTCCTATTTCCACAAGATCTGAAACCGGCTTACCTTTTCTGTATTCCTGGAAGTATTTTTTACCGCCTCTTTTAACTTCAACCTTCAGCCATTCGGACAAGGCATTAACTACAGAAAGACCAACTCCGTGGAGTCCGCCTGATACCTTGTATGCATCTGAATTAAACTTACCTCCTGCATGAAGGATCGTAAGTACAGTTTCAACTGTTGATTTTCCCGTTTTAGGATGTTTTTCAACAGGTATTCCGCTTCCATTGTCTTTAACCTTTACGGAATTGTCCTTGAAAATTTCAACATTTATTGTGTCGCAAACTCCGGCCAAGGCCTCATCTACCGAGTTGTCAACTATTTCGTATACCAGATGGTGAAGACCTCTTGGTCCAGTGGAACCAATATACATTCCCGGTCTTTTTCTTACAGGATCGAGTCCTTCAAGGACCTGTATCTGATCAGCTCCATAACTTCTTTTTTCTTCCGCCATATTGCACCTCTATTCTATAATCTGATTTATATTGCCATTTTCAACATAAAATATCTTCTTGTTCTTTCCCCTGAGGATATTGAGAAGATCTGTATCATCAGTTGAAGTTATTATCGTCTGTATCTTATCTATAAACTTAATAAGATAATTTTTCCTGCTATTATCAAGTTCTGAAAGTACATCATCAAGTAGAAGCACTGGATATTCATCCTTTTCTTCATAAATAATGTCTATTTCAGCCATTACAAGTGAAAGTGCTGCCGTTCTTTTCTGTCCCTGGGATGAATAAAATTTAGAATCCATTCCGTTGATGAGTATTTCTATGTCATCCAGATGTGGCCCATAAAGAGTTGATTTTCTCATTATCTCCCTATCAAGGCTTTTTTCTATCTTTTTGTGGAATATTTCTTTTATTTCATTTTTACTGAGACTATTGATTTTACCAAGGTTTGACCTGTATGTGGCATCGAGTAGTTCTGTGCCTCCAGAGATTTTCTCATGGATTTTTCTAGCCAGTATTCCAATCCTTTTTAAATAGTCCAGACGATACATTATAATGTCTGTACCCGTATTAATCAAATGTTCATTCCAAATTGGTAGTACTTTTTTATTTTTTGGATTTTCAACAATCTTTTTTATAAGGTTGTTTCTCTGTATAAGAATCTTGTTGTATCTGGTCAGAAGGTATTTGTAATTTGGCTTTATCTGTGAAAGCTCAACGTTTAGATACCTTCTCCTATCTACAGGACTGCCCTTTATGAGGTTGATACTATCGGGAGAAAATACAACTACATTTGTAAGTCCTACAAGGTCGCTGTATTTTTCAAGAGATAGCCCGTTTATTTTGATTTTTTTTTTACTTCCTCTGAAAAAATCTAATTCTATGTCTTTTGTATTTGATTCCCTGATGAATTTCACTTTGACCCTTGAATGGTCCATGTCTTTTGTTATGAGATTTTCATCCTTTGAAAACCTGAAGGATTTTCCTATGGAGCTTACAAATATGGACTCCATAAGGTTTGTCTTTCCCTGGGCGTTGTTGCCTATAAAAATATTTAGCTTTTCATGAAGATTGATATCTATTTCATTGAAATTTCTGTAATTTTTAAGATGTAATCTTTCAACATACATAAAAACCTTCTATTCGACTATGTATTCATTGCCGTTAATTTTAACTATATCATCTTTTCTAATTTTCTTTCCCCTCTGATGGGCAATTTCTCCATTTACAATTACATTTCCTTCAAGAATCATCATTTTCGCTTCTCCACCTGAAGATACTTCACTTATAAATTTGAGGAACTGGTCTAGTCTTATAAATTCGTCTCTAATTATTATTTTTTCCATAATATCTCCTAACTTATCCTTACTGGCAATACCAGATAGATGAACTCGTCATTATCAGGTAACTTGAATATGCATGGGTTCAGACTTCCCTGGAATACTGCTGAAAGCTCCTCATCCTCTATAACCCTTAAAAGATCAAGGATGTACTTGGAGTTGAAACCTATTTTTATTTCATCACCTTCCATTTTCACTTCTATGTTTTCTTCTGCATTTCCATATTCAGATGTTGACTCTATCTTTAGATTATTGTCTTCTATTGATATTATTATCAGATTATTTTTGTCTTCCTTTGCAAGAAGAGAAACTCTCTCAATACTGTTTTTAAGATCTATAGTCTTGATGTCGATTTTGGTTTGGTATCCATCTTTTATAATATCTTTGTATTTAATGAATTCACCTTCAAGAAGGTTTGATATTATTATTGTATCATCGAAAACAAAGGATACATGTGTATCTGATATTAGCAGTTCAACGTCCTGGTCTTCATCTTCAATTATTCTTGAGACTTCCAGAAGGGATTTGCTTGGAATAATAATATTGCATTCACCATCAAATTTCACATCTTCTTTCTTAACGGAAAGTCTGTATCCATCTATTGCAGCAAAGGTGCAGACATTTTTCTCAAGCTCCATTAGACATCCTGTAAGTACAGGCTTCATATTGTCCTGAGCTGCTGCAAAGGTTGTATATTTTATTAGCTTTTTAAGGGCTTGAGATTTCATGTTTATTGTAGTTCCTTCGTTGTAGAAGGTATTGGCAGGATATTCCTCTGCAGAATTGCAAAGTATGACAAAATCGGATTTCAAGCATTTTATTTCCATCTTATTGTTTTCATCTGTTGTGATTTCTATGTTTGAATTTGATGGAAGCTTTCTTATAAAGTCACTAATAAGCCTTGCATTAACTACTATTGCACCTTCCACCATTGATTGACAATCTATGGTGGTCTTTATTCCAAGATCAAGGTCTGTTGCAGTCAAGCTTAGCTTATTATTTTCAACTTCTATAAGGATGCCTGTAAGTATGGGGGTGGTGGTTCTTACTGATACTGCTTTTTGGACAATGCCAATGGCTTTGGACAAAGCACTTTGATTAACATTACATTTCATATATATCCTCCTGTCTTTTCATAGTTAGCTTGGTTTTTGCAAGTCTTCTGTCATCCCATGGTTTGCGTGTCATTCTCAAGAAGGTTAAATAATTACAAAATTTTGCAAGAAATGCAATCTAACTTTCATACAAACCTTTCCATGCCAACGTAATCTGTCAACACTGAAAACTCAACCTAGTAGTTTTGTGTTGTTTATAACTCATATATATAATAAATATTTTAGTAATAGTAGTAGGGCCTGTGGATTTGTTGATAACCTGTTGAATAGAACAGCGTGAATTATTACGGCGTTTTTTGCTTTGTGGATAAAAAATAACAACAATTTCTGTTATTTTTTATCCACACCTTATTAACACCTTGTCAATAGACTTGTTAAATAAGCTCTGCTTCAAGGTCTTCTATCTGTTTTTTGAGCTCTATACTGTTCTGTAGCTCTCTATCAATCTTGTTACAGGCGTGAAGAACAGTTGAATGATCACGTCCTCCGAATTCTTCTCCTATCTTTGGAAGTGAATGGCTCGTATGTTTCCTTATAAGATACATTGCTACCTGCCTTGGATAGGAAATACTTTTAGGTTTTTTCTTTGAATTCATGTCGGTTATTGAAATATCAAAATAGTTTGACACTGAATTCTTTACAATCTCTATAGTTACTACCTTCTTCTTGTCGGAAATGAGATGCTTCAAGGCTTCTTGTGCAAGGTCGATAGTGACTTCCTTATTTGTAAGGGATGAATATGCATAGAGTCTTATTAGTGCTCCTTCAAGCTTTCTGATGTTTGACTGGATGTTGTTTGCAATATAATCAATGACTTCGTTAGATACTCCGTAGTTTTCATCTTCTGCTTTTTTTCTCAGTATTGCAATCCTTGTTTCAAGATCAGGCGGCTGTATGTCTGCTATTAGCCCCCACTCGAATCTTGATCTAAGTCGGTCTTCTAATGTTGGAATTTCACTTGGAGGTCTATCAGATGAAATTATTATCTGTTTGTTGTCGCCGTGCAGAGTGTTGAATGTATGGAAAAACTCCTCCTGAGTCCTTTCTTTTCCTGCAATGAACTGTATGTCATCTACAAGAAGCACGTCTATTTTTCTGTATTTGTTCCTGAATTCATCATTTTTATCGTCTTTGATTGAATTAATTAGGTCATTGGTGAATTTTTCAGAAGTTACATATAATATGTTTGCATCGGGATTGTTTTGGCTGATATAGTACCCGATTGCATGCATAAGGTGGGTTTTACCCAGTCCAACTCCTCCGTAAAGGAATAGTGGATTGTATGCAGATGCTGGTGTTTCAGCTACTGCAAGTGATGCAGCATGTGCAAATCTGTTGCTGCTGCCAATTATAAATGAGTCGAATTTGTATTTTGGATTTAATGAAGGAATTGAACTGTTTTCCATGGTGAACTGATTTCTTTTGCTTTTAACAGGTCTTGTTTTTTCCTCTATTTCTTCTCCTGGTATGAGTATCTTGACTTCAATATTTTCATTATTAAGGATATAACTAAATGCATTCTTCAAAAGCGTAAGATATCTTTTAGCAAGCATGTCCCTCAAAAACTCCTCCGGAGCCAAGAGATATGCAATATTGTTTACTAAAGACACAGGCTTTATAGGTTTAAACCATGTGCTGAAACTTACTTCATTCAAATCTTCCTTAATAATATTAAGAACTTCAATCCATATTTCATTAATATTATTGTTCATAAAAACCTCCACAAAACGATGATACTGTTGATAAATAAAATGCATATATGATGAATCAACATGTTATTCTCATGTTATAATAAATGTATACACAGCGTTACATGTTGAAAAGATGCAAAACTAAAAAATTATCCACAACCGAGGTCGGATAATTCCTAATAACATTAAAGTTATCCACAACTAGAACAATTCTACCAAACTTTATCCACAATTTCAATGGAATAAAAAAATATATTTGCATATTTCCAATAAATATATTATAGTAACACGTGTAAAAATGAATTGTACAAAGGAGAAATTTATGAAGTTGCCCAATTTAAAGATTGGAAATTTTAATGCACAGATTCCAATTGTATTAGGTGGGATGGGAATAGGAGTCACAAGATCGAAGCTTGCGTCTGCGGTAGCCAATGAAGGTGGAATAGGAGTAATGTCCGGTATCCACATGGGTTACGACCAACCTGATTTCAAGACAAATACCTTCAAGGCCAATGTAAGGGCCATCAGGGAACAGATAAAACTTGCAAGGGAATTAAGTCCCAAGGGTATAATAGGAATAAACTTCATGACTGTAATGAACCGTTACAGTGACTATGTGAAGACTGCCGTTGAAGAAGGAATAGATCTTATAGTTTCAGGAGCTGGACTTCCACTGGAGCTTCCGGGTCTTGTAAAAGATACTAAAACTAAAATTGTTCCTATAGTTTCTTCAGGTAGAGCTCTAAAGATAATACTTAGAAAATGGGATTTAAAATACCAGAAGACTGCTGATGCAGTAGTAATTGAAGGAATAAAGGCGGGAGGACATCTTGGGTTCAAAATTGATCAGCTTGCTGAAAAAACCTTTTCTTTTAAGGAAACAATAGAGGATGTGAAAAACGTCCTTGCAAAATATGAAGAAAAATACGGAATGAAGATTCCTGTAATAGCAGCAGGAGGAATATTCGACAGAAACGACGTTGAGGAAGCTATAAGAAACGGAGCGGATGCTGTACAGATGTCAACACGGTTCATAGGTACAGTGGAATGTGATGCCGCCGATGAGTTTAAGCAGGTTTTCGTCGAAATGAAGGAAGAGGACATTGAACTCATAGTGAGTCCCGTCGGGCTGCCGGCAAGGGCCTATCGGAATAAGTTCATTGACGAATTAAAAGGTGGCTTGCAGAAACTACCTGATCAATGTACAAAATGTATAAAAACATGTGATGTTGGAAGAGAACCATACTGCATATCCGAGGCCCTTATAAATTCTGTTTCCGGAAATATTGATGAAGGTCTCATATTTACAGGAACAAATGGATACAGGATAGACAAAATAACTACTGTTAAAGAAATTTTTGATGAATTCAGATAATTTTTTAAAAAGAATTTGAACATATGGTGGTTTGAAACTTAAAAACCACCATATATTGTATTTGCATCGAAATTAAAAAATAGCTGCTTTATAATTATCTTGACATATATATTCAATATTAATATAATCTAATGTAGACTATATTAATATGCTATTTTTTGTATCTAAATAGAGATTTATACTTTGCAAGGAGGTGTTTAAGTTGAAAAGAACTTTTCAACCAAAGGTAAGACAAAGAA
>NZ_CEZJXU010000067.1:0-7853 GCF_983023055.1 Dethiosulfatibacter sp.
AAAGGAAAAGAAAATATATAAAAATTCAATTTCATCAGATGAAATTACTGTTACAGAAGTACTTGTAAATGAGATGGATTATGTTGAGAAGGGTCAGGCCATAGTTAAGCTTGCAGGTGCAGATGTTAGGATCATGATACAGGAAAAGCTTGATGAAATAAATGAAATGAAAAGAAGCATTGTTAAAGCTCAGGAAATGAAGGGCAGCATGACGGTTTTATCTCCAATGGACGGCGTGGTTTCAGGGTTCTGGAGAACACAGGGTGAAACTGTTTCTCCTGGAGATTGGATAGGAGACATATTCAATACAAACAGCATGAGAGTCTGGACTCAGGTTGATGATATCGATGTTGTATATATAAAACAGGATGCTCCTGTAAATGTTACAATCGATGCACTTCCAGGGGAAGAATTTGAAGGTACTGTATCAAGAGTATCACAATCTGGTAAAGACTCAAGCGGAATAATCAAGTATTCTGTTGATATAGAAGTTAGCGGAAGTGGTGAACTGAGACCAGGGATGATGGCACAATGCTTTATAGATGCTGGGGAATCTCTTGATACCCTACTGGTTCCTATTGAATCTGTTTTTGAGGAAGATGGCACTACAAAGGTTGAAATTCTTAAAGAAGATGAAATTGTGGAAACAGTTACAATAGAAACAGGTCTCATGAATGACAGATATGTTGAAATACTTTCAGGATTGAAAGAAGGAGACCATGTAATTACTGGAAGTAGCTCGGATTTGCTTCCAAGCGAACATATAAAGGATAATAATACTTTTATTCCTGAAAACAATAACTAAACGGATGTGATGATATGGAAAAAAACAGCGGTATTAAATCATTTTTTATCAGACTGTATTTTACTGCAAAAATGGCAGGTTCAGGACTTGTTTCAAACCTTCTTAGAACATCGCTTACAGTACTGGGTATTGCCATTGGTGTGGCTTCAGTAGTGAGCCTCATGGGAATTGGAGAAGGTGCAAGAAAGGCTGTTGTAGAACAGTTTGAAAGTCTTGGACAGAATGTAATAGTTATGAGAACAAATAACACCACTTTTTCATTTTCCAGCGACGAACACAAGGACTTGATGGAAAGGATTGAAGAAATGGAATATGCCACTCCTGTTGTCAAGACTGAAGAATACGTGAAGTGGAGAAGAACTAGAGGTGAAATTGAAGTATTGGGTGTAAATCATATGTATCCAACTATTAAGGACCATGAAGTTGTATCAGGAAACTTTTTTTCATCACTTCATGTAGATCAAAGATCTCCCGTTTGCGTATTGGGATACAATGTTGCAGTTTCACTCCTTAATGGAAGAAGTCCTGTAGGACAGTCGATAAATATTGATAATTTAACTTTTAGAATAATAGGGGTCATGGCTCCAAAAGGAAAGGGAAAAGGAGATGGTGTAGACAACAAGATAATCGTTCCATACTCCACCTCCCAAAAGCTCAATGACAAAAGAAATGTAGAAGAAATATGGGGAAAAGCTTCAAATGAAGAAAATGCAGCTCTTGCCATTGTTCAGCTTGGAAGGATTTACACCAGAAAGATAAACGGTACATCCTTTGTAAATATGAATGGTGATGGTGGTGAAGGAAATGAAGGGATTTCCGGAGATGTAATGATTGACACCAGAGAAGAGCCTGTTGAAAAGCCTGTAGATAAAAAAGATGAAATTTTTTCAAAGGGAGAAGACATATTAACCATAACAAGTCTTAACCAGCTTGTTGAAGAGGCTAATGACGCAAACAGGATAATGACTCTTCTTCTTGGAGGCATTGCTGCAGTTTCTCTCCTTGTAGGTGGCCTTGGGATAATGAACATCATGCTTGTTGCAGTTAGTGAGAGGACTGGAGAAATTGGAGTAAGAAGAGCACTTGGTGCCAAAAAATCAGACCTTCTTCTTCAGTTTATACTGGAAGCTTTTTATGTTAGCATAATAGGATGTCTGGTAGGTATAGTAGTTGGAATATGGCTTATAAATATATTTGAATCGAAAGGTTTTGAAGCTGTAATAAGTTTTGAAGCGGTGAAAATATCAACAATAGTTGCATTGACATCAGGGCTGCTTTTTGGAGTATATCCTGCATTTATTGCATCAAATCTTCCGCCGGTAGAGGCATTAAGAAGACAGTAGTCAGATGTAAAAGTACACAAAAGAGAATCTTCACTAGGTGGAGATTCTCTTTTGTGGCTTAGAATAGTTAAATATACAAAATTAGATAAAAATAAGACTTTAATGTAATGATTTAGTGTCTTTTTTATTGTATACTCATATAGTATAATTAAAAGAAGGAAAACAGGAGAATACAATGACTGAACTCATTTTTTCAAGGATACCCACTACTAGTGAAGTAGGCAAGGCATTTCTTATAATTATTATCGTTCTTGTACTTAGAAGGATTTTTGTAACACAAATAATAAAATGGATGCACAAGGCTTTTAAAAAACTTAAGGTCATTAGTATAATGATTGACAAGACAAAGAAACCATTATCAATAATCATATTGATAACGGGCATTTTTTTTGCTCTTATAACTTTGCCTTTCAATGAACTTTCAATGTCTATATTACTGAGCATATACAAGAGTTTATTTGTATTTCTAGCTGCACAGACAATAACAAAAATTGTAGAAGCTTATTTTAATGACTATATAATTAAAAGAAGTGAAGACCAAAGGCAGAAACAGGTGAATACTCTTATTAGCAAGATTATTAAGCTTGTTGTAATCATAATAGCCTTGCTGATAATATTAACTGAATTTGATGTAAAGGTTCAGAGTCTTCTTGCAGGTCTTGGAATAAGTGGTATAGCATTTGCCTTGGCTGCCCAGGACACTCTTAAAAACATTTTCGGTGGTGTAATAATATATATGGATAGTCCCTTCAACATCGGAGACATAATAATAATAAACACCATAGAAGGAATAGTGGAAGATATTGGTTTGAGAAGTACGAAGCTTAGAACCTTTGACAAGGGATTGGTTTCCATGCCAAATGCTGCATTTACTGACGGAACGGTTCACAACTATTCACGAAGAGGTTCCAGGAGGCAAAGGTTTTATGTAGGAGTGACTTATTCAACAAAATCCGAAAAAATGAAAAAGATTATTTCGGAAATCAAAAACCTGCTTATTTCTGAAACCGATGTGGAAAATACTGGAATCATAGTAAGATTTGAAAAGTTTGGTGGAAGCAGCCTTGACATATTGATTAACTATTATATTGTTAAACTTGACTATAATGAATTTATGGAGGTTGTGGAAAAGGTGAATCTGAGAATTATGGAACTCTTTCAAGAGGAAGAAGTGGAATTTGCATTCCCTAGCATGAGTCTATATTTTGAAAACGAACAAAAAAAAGGAGGATCATATGAATAATATTTATACTGAAAGAAGAAAAAAGCTTCAAGAAAAGATGGAAGATAAAAGTCTTATGATGATTTTCTCGGGAAAGAGTGTCCGTAAATCTGGAGATGATTTCTATGAATTCTATGTAAATAATAATTTCTTTTATTTGACAGGCATAGACAGGGAAGCAGTTGTATATATGTGTGAGTTCTATAAAGGTGAATTAAAGGAATCAATCTATATTAAGAAAAGAAATGCAGATTTAGAAAAATGGGTTGGAAAGTTTTTAACATCTGAAGAAGCAACAGAAATATCCGGTATAAAAGATGTCAGATTTTTCGAAGATTTTGACAATGATCTTTTGAAAATATTGAGAAATGAAAAATATGAAAACATGTATTTTGATATAGAAAACTGGAATTTCGATGAATGTCTGTCTGAATCTCAAAAGTATGCCTCTCTTATTAAGGACAGGTATCCATGCATAAGCATAAGAAATACATATCATCATATAAGTGAATTAAGAAGGATGAAGGATAATCATGAAATAGGAAAAATAAGGGAAGCAATAAGCATATCCAAAGATGCCATCGATTATATGATAAAGAATGCAAAGCCTGGGATGAAGGAATACGAACTAGAAGCATTTTACGAATTCATTCTTAACACCAATGGCACAAAGCCATCCTTTGCATCCATAGTGGCATCCGGATTGAATGGTACGGTACTTCATTATGTTACCAATGGCTGTACAGTGAAGGATGGAGACCTGGTGCTCTGTGACCTGGGTGTATTGAAAGATAAGTATCCATCAGACATATCAAGGACATTTCCTGTGAATGGCAAGTTCAGTCAAAGGCAGAAGGAAATATATGAGCTGGTTCTAAAAGCAAACAAACTATCTATCGAATTATGTAAACCTGGAATGATTATGACTGAAATAACTGAATACTCTTACAAGGTAATAGCAGAAGGCTTAATTAAAATGGGACTTATAGATAATGAGAAGGATGTAAGACAGTATTATTTTCATAAGGTGACACATCACTTAGGTCTTGATGTACATGATGTAGGGGATGTTGAAAAGCCACTTGAACCTGGTTGTGTAATTACAATAGAACCGGGCATATACATTGCTGAAGAAGGTATTGGAATAAGAATAGAAGATGATATATTAATAACGGACTTTGGATATATTAATTTGTCTGAGTCCATTCCGAAGGAAATATCTGAAATTGAGAAGATAATGAAAAAAGCGACTTAGTCGCTTTGTCATTATCTGTAAAGGAATTGATACATAGGGTATTTAATTGTATGAAATCTCGTGTTTAACTGCAAAATCTATAAGACTAGTTTTAAACAATTTAAAGTATTCATTGGATGAGTTGATTTTTGAATTCACTGATTTCAAATCACTGTAATTTTTGTTTTCAACATAGGAGAGATACAGCTCGAATGCTTCCAATTGATATTTTGCTGACTGAATATAAATATTATGTATTTCTTTTATTTCATCATTTTCAATAGTCACATTTGATAGATTTTCTAGATGTTTTTTATATTCAGGCAGTATTTCATTTTTCAACTCATTGATTATTTCTTCTTCTTTTTCAATGTTGTATTCCATGTCGTTGTATTTTTTTATTATTTCTGTTTCAATATCTTGGAAGTCCTTGATACTGATATTTACATAAGCTAAAATTTCATTTACATTTACAGTGTCTTGGTCATTTCTAATATCTGCTGTGCAGCCGCAGAACATTACGGTGCATAAAATAAGTATTGCAATAATTTTGTGTTTCATATAAACCTCACTTTCTTAGGAGTACAACATGTCTTTAATAAAAGAATTGAAAAAAATAATTAAATCCGATCCTGAAAACATCGAGATGATTAGATATATTGTTTTTGAATATATTAGTTATTTCTACAGCGAATATATCGATGGAGAAAGTATAGAAACTTTTTATTCTCCTAGTGAATTCTATTCAATAAAAGGCTCCCTGTCAAATGTTTTTGAAAAAACGATCAAAAAAGAATTGCTGACTCCAGGGGAAATATACGAAAAAATCATACCTTTGAAATCTAAAAAAAAGTACGGGCAAGTTTATACGCCATGGGATACTGTTACTGACATGGTTGATGAAATAGTTGATGAAAAGGAATTTATTCAGAATCCCTATATCAGATTTTTAGACCCTGCCTGTGGAAGCGGGTATTTTTTAGTAGCATTGTATAGGAAGCTTAGATTTCTTTATGATGAAAATGAAGATTGCTTCAAAAATGACCATGGTATTTCTCCAGCAGACATTGATATACATATCATTGAGAACAATCTCTGTGGATATGATATAGACGGTTTTTCCTGTCTTTTGACAATTGCAGGCCTAAGTATAGCCTGTAAGACAATATGCTACCCGGATATTAGAAATAAAGACTATCTTTTTTGTGAAATTGCTGAGAAATTTCAGGCAATAATAGGGAATCCTCCTTATATAGGCCATAAAAATTTGGAAATTGTATACAAAAAAGCACTTAATAACAGGTTTTTAGTATACAATGATAAATCGGATATTTCATATTGTTTCTTTGAAAAAGCATTAAAGGATCTTGAAGATTCAGGAAGACTACTCTTTATTACATCCAGATATTTTATTGAAGCAGATAATGCCAAAGAACTGAGAAAATTAATAAAGAATAATTATGGAATCTACCGAATAGTAGATTATTCGGGGGTTACTCTCTTTAAAAACACAGGAGTCAGTCCTGTAATTATTAGTCTGGTAAAAGAGGGGGTAAATGAGAAAATACAGATTATAAATATTCCAAGAAACATAAGTTTTTTAGTGGATAGAAAAGATTTGGGTAAGAGTTCCTGGAGACTCATTGAAAAGGATATGGAAAATTTGTATGGAAAAATAATTTCCAGAACTGAAAAAACAATTAGCGATTATTTCAATATAAACCAGGGAATAATTACAGGTCTTGACAAGGCTTTTATTGTAAATCAAGAAACAGTCGATGAATATAAACTTGAAGAGCCACTTCTTGTTAATTGGCTAAAAGGCAGTGCCGTGAGAAAGTATGGAATTAATAATGACAAGGGACTTAAGCTTATATATACTAATGATATAGAAATTGAAGATTTTCCAAATACCAGGGATTACCTTGAGAAGTACAAGGATAGACTTGAAAAAAGACGAGAGTGTCAGCGGGGTTACAGAAGATGGTTTGACCTTCAATGGGGAAGGAATAGAAGCCAGTTTGAAAAAGGGAAAATATTATTTCCATACAAGTCATCTGAAAACAGGTTTGCATTAGATGAAAAAGGCAACTTTTTCAGCGCAGACATTTATATGATGACAGGTGTAGGCGATGGTCTTGATTTAAAGAATTGTCTTGAATATTTAAATTCTGAAATTTTTGAATTTTTAATTAAGGTTCCTTCAAAAAAAATAGGGATAGATTTGTATGAATATTATCCCTATAATATTTTAAAATTGCCATACTTTGATAATTTTAATAAGGGATATAATAAAAGGGTAAATTGTGATAATATAGATTTACACTTATACTCTTACCTTGGCTTTGATAGCGAGGAAATACAATTAACAAAGAAATTTTTAGATAAGTTAGTGTGAAATAATGTATGGAAAACAATAACCAAATGAGGGGCGGGGAATTATATGAAAAAAATTAAATTACTAATAATAACAGTTGTTATTATAATTTCAATGACTGTAAGTGCAGGAGCGGATGTATATTATTTTGATATCTATGACCATTGGGCAGAGGATGATATTTATTATGCAACAAATTCCTTGAATATTTTCAATGGATATGGAGACTGGACATTCAGACCGGACAATAACGTTACTATCAGTGAATTCATAAAGATTATATATAAAATTGGTAATGAGAATGGAATAATGGATATTGATATGACTGGTGATGTGGGTTATGGGGATATTGATTTGAATCACTGGGCATACTCATATGTCACATCTCTTGATAACTATATGAAAAAAACTGAAAGGATAACCATAAGCCTTAAGGATGTTTTCGAAGGTGAAAATCTTGAACCTGACAGATTCATTACGAGGTATGAAGCGGCTTTGGTTACCTCGGCATTGTCATTGCCATCAGTCGATAATGAGGAATTGCCCTTTTACGATATTGATGATGATGACAAATTTATAGAAATATTTAGTGAACTATACAACAATGACATTTATTTAGGATTCAGTGACAATATGTTCCGACCTGAAACAAATCTGACTAGAGCTGAAGCTGCAGTAGTTTCAAAAAGAATTTTCAAGGAAGCAATATATTCCAGAAATGATTACCTTGGTGGAATTACCTATTTTAATGATGATTACAAAGGCGAGTTTCCCTTGTTTTACGACTATGAAAACAGTAGTTTGACAGATGATGACTTTAGGTATATAAAAGCCGTAACAACTATAGAATATCTGGAATTCGGAGGCTATAT
>NZ_CEZJXU010000068.1:0-2135 GCF_983023055.1 Dethiosulfatibacter sp.
GTGTCTATGTTGAACTCTTCGAAATGTATTTCCTTGATACTGCCTACGCTATATCTTCTTTTTTTAAGTTCTGCTATCATTGTTTCCGCTATGGTTGTCTTACCCGACTGGGTATATCCGTAAATGGAAAAAACTTTCATCTTATAAACCTCCATCTGATGTAATATATGGAATTACCATATCTTCGTACCTGAATTCTCCATGGGATCCACCGTCTATTGTAGAGTGCATTCCATGGTCTGCTGTAATTATAACCTTTCCCTTCCAGTTTTCGCAAAGTTCTTTTACATATCCGTCAACTTCAGTGATTTTTTTCATTGTTTCATCTGAAATGTCTCCGTAATCGTGTCCTGAATCATCAACCCCGTGGAAATGAACAAAGGCATAGTCTGATCCATATATGTGTTTCCTTGCTGATTCAAATACCTCATCGTCTGTAAAGCCATTACCGTTTACATCCGTATTAAGGATTGGATCACCATGGGTTGTAATGATGTTTGCATTGCCTTCGATTATAACAGAAGTCTTTTCAAGGGATGATACATAATCGAATATGGTATCTACTTTTATCTCTCTGTAGCTCCTGTTCAGGATTCCGTTGACTGCAGGGGGCTGTCCCGTTATCATGGCGGCATAACCGCTGTTTGTTACAGGTTTGAATATGGTAAGCGCAGTGTCCATATGTCCAAGACTTGCAATGTAGGGAATCAATCCATTTTCTTTGGCATATTCGTACTGGCCTGCGCTGAATCCGTCAATGAAAATATGGAGTACATCTTCATCCTTGTCAAGAAAATGCCTTGCATCATGGTATGAATCCATCACTGAACCTGCAGGAGGATTGATGACCACTCCTACTATGTCGAAGATTGTCTTCCTGCTTTCAGGTTCTGTATAGTTTATCATATGTCCCTGAAGCTGTAGATAGCCTTTTTCAGTAGTAAAATAATATTCTCCACTTTTTGACATTACAATTGAATTTCTAAATTCAACGCCTGCAGCATCCTCCAGAGAAAGGAAGTATTTTTCCTTGTAGGCTTTCATGGAATATTCATCATTTTTCACAGACTCTCCATCAAAGAAGTTGTAGAGCTGAAGGTTCATGAGATGCATGTTTCCAGGTGTGAAGGATGCCAGGTTTTCATTTTTGGATATTATGTTTACACCTTCCGACAGGTTGTATTCATTTTTTATAAGCACTATTTTCTCAATATCCTTCAAGTTTACAGTTGGAGGAAAGTCCGGTGCATATATGTTCCATCCTTTGTTGTCATAAATATTGACTTTGTCGTAGTTTTTATCTATTTTCACCTTCATTCCATCTTTGGCTACAAAGAGTATAGAATAGTCATCTTTATCGTAGTCGTAGAAGTTGAAGATTTCATCAAGTTTGATGCTTCCGTATGTCTTGTCATCCTTTTCCAGAATCTGCCAGTCTATTTCCGATTCGTTTCCATAGGGGACCATGAGTTCTGCATTCACATCTCCTGTTACCTTGAGAAGTGATCCAGAGCTTTCGACTTTTGACGAACATGCAGTTAAAAGGAAAAGGATAATAAGAACAACAGAAACAAGTTTTCCCTTTCTGGTCATATTATCCTCCGTTTAGTAGTAGCTGTATCCTGCTTTAGAAAGTCAATTATGTGTAAAATCCCTTGAAGCGTTGGTATTTTACTTTCAGGGGCAGACTTTCTGCGGCGATACTATCTGCTTACGCAGCTATCTCGACATAGTCGCTGTATCCTACTTTGTAGATATCTCGGCTATGTTTCTTATCCACATCATGCTTCCTTCTCCGTTGACTGTAAGTCTTGGAGCTTCATCGCCGATGCTTTCCTTGTCTTGAACAAATCCGAAGATTGTGGTTTCTGCATTTGCAGTTTCACTGTCAATATCAATTGCAAAACCGTCAGCAGCTGTAACAGTCAGTTTTGTGAATCCTTCTTCTATTCCGTTTGCAGCAAGTATGTCCGAAACTCTGTATCCAGACCACTCTGCTGGTTTTAGGTTACCTTCCTTGTCCATCTTTTCAACAGATACAGTTACGATTTTTATGCCTGTTCCTTCTGTTGTGAAATCTTCACCGTTCACCTTTCGAGAAAGAGTGTAATCAGCAGGCATCGTTCCGTCTGAAT
>NZ_CEZJXU010000068.1:2159-2965 GCF_983023055.1 Dethiosulfatibacter sp.
CTCCCAGATCCATGTCCTTGTCCATTTCTACAACTTCTATAGAAAGGATGTTCTTAATTTTAGCTTTCTTGTCCATTCCTTCGAAGGCGATTCCGTATCCGCCGTTGTTTCTCGCATACATTCCACCTTTAAGGAATGTTTCCCTGTCAATTGTCTTTGAATATCCGTCTGCTGCTGTAAGAGTGTAGCTCATTCCTTTAGCAAGACCTGTAAGCGCTTCTATTTTGACTAAAGGCACACATTCGTCTTCAAGAATTGTTACAAGGCTATCTGCATATTTTGTAAATGACAGGCTTTCAGAAACAAATGCAGTGTTTCCGTCCTTGACCATAAGAAGGTTTTTAACATGCATTCCCTTTGGAAGGTCGGGTGATAGGAACATGGGAGCGTTTTCGCCTGTGAATTTAATATATCCTGCAAGAAGGATGTCCATCTTTTCAGTTTTAGTGAAGTTGTCAACTGCTTCCACGAAAACATTGTCTGATTCAGTATTTCCAAATTCTGTGAATAGACTTTCTACTTTTACAGCCTGGTCTGCAGCTTCGTAGTATGTATATTCTTCGGCTTCAAGAGTGGATATAGCAGTTTCCATGAAAAGTATTTTTGAATTTTCGTGAGCCATAGTTTCCGTGTTGCCTTCGGAATCCTTGTCCATATCTCCTGTTTCTTCGCCCTTAATGAGTTCCATTCCTGCAATGTTTCCAACCCAGTACATTGACCTTTCGTCAGGAACTGCAACTCTTAATGGTTGAAACTTATCGTCTAGAGGCTCTCCATCCGATTCCCAGTAAAGCATTACGTCTTTA
>NZ_CEZJXU010000068.1:2975-7778 GCF_983023055.1 Dethiosulfatibacter sp.
GTACCAAGGATTTCCTTTGGAATGACGATTGAATATCCATCACCAGCAAAAAATCTTATACCTTCAAAATCATCCTGTCTTAGTTCATATTGCTTAAGTATTTTGTTTATCTTTATGCCCTTGATTTCAACTTCAACAACTTCACCGCTTGATGAAATGTTTGTTGTTGCAAGTGTTTGAGATTCCATAGCCTTGATTTCTTCGGCATCAATCATTTTTGTTCCACCTTCAATACCCTGTATTTCTATAGGGGTTTCAGTTGTTTCAGTTCCTTCGTTGTTGTCTTCTGTTTTTGGTGTACATGCAGCAAATGCAAGTATCAATACAAACACTATGCTTAATAATTTCAGTTTTTTTGACATGATTCTCTCCTTAGTTTTTGTTTTAACTTTCTTTTGCGTCTTGAATAACTGCTCACGTATTTACTACGGCTTAGCTGCTTTCTTGTCAGCTTAGGAAAGTTAATATCATAACCCCTTGAAGCGTTGGTGTTATGCGTTTGAGGAAACTTTCCTTCGCGTCTTAATAAATGCTTGTGCATTTAACGCAGCGTAGCTGCTTTCTTGTGGTGAATCTCGATTGCCAAATTTACAGCTTCTGTAGCTGAGTGGCTAGTAATAGTTGCCCCGGTTATTGCGACTATTTCATAATCATTTTCTTTATGCATTTTTACAAGTTCTGCTGGATGGGATAGAGGCATGTTTTGAAATCTTTCCAGAAACCATCCTTCCCTTATGTATCCTCCGTAATCCTCTGTTTCGTGTTCGTCAATTAGTCTGACTGTTTCAATACTTTCATCGATGTTGTTTATTTCAACCATATAGTAGACAAAGTCCTTGTATCCTATGGATTTTATGAAATAGCAGTCAAGATTCTTATTCTCCAAATGGACTTCGTAAACATATTCCGCAAAACAATTTTTAGAATTTAAGTTCTTATCGAAACTTGTTTCTACAATATTTGCTTCGGGATATATGGAAGCAAGATATTCATTCTTGTATTCCATGGTCAATGAAAGTACAGCCAGGGATATTGCAATTAATGATACTAAAGCTATTATTCTTTTTTTTTCCATAAAAAATATCTATTCCACCCGGAATAGATAAAATCATCTCCTTTCCAACCGGGAGGCAGGTCCGTTTCCAGACAAACCCATAGTCTGATTACCATAGAAAACCTTAGGAAAATCAGATCGGAGTTAATACATTCTAATTCTACCAAAAAAAATATCTAAATTCAATATAAATTTAGTGAGGAAAAGGTTATTATGTCTGTAAATATATAATGAATATGTGTTATAATATAAAGAACATAGAGGAAAGATGATTTTTGGAGGACATGATATGAAGGGAAATGAACTTAAATACACTCAATTGAGAAATGAATGCTGTGATGAATGCAAAAAATTTGAATCCACGGCGGACTTAGAGCCACTTGAGGGAATCATTGGACAGGAAAGAGCAGTTGAAGCAATTGATTTCGGCCTTAATATAAAAAGAAAAGGCTACAATATTTATATTTCAGGAATAAGTGGAACCGGTAGAAATTCCTATATTAGTCTTATTACGGAAAAGAAGGCTCGTGGAGAAAATACTTCAGGAGACTGGGTATACGTTTACAATTTCAAGAAACCTGAAAATCCAATATCCCTTAGGTTGGATAGCGGACAGGGAAAAATTTTCAAAAAAGCCATAGAAAATACGATTATATTTATAAAGAAGGAAATAGAGAACACCTTTACTTCAAAGGAATATGAAAGAGCAAAAAATATGCTTTTCAAGCAGCTTAACGAAACTTCCGAGGAGCTTTTGGCTGAGCTTAATACTCTTGCCAAGAAATTCGGTTTTATATATTCAAATACAGATAGGGGTCTTGTCAGCGTACCACTTAAGGAAAATGATGTTCCTATGACAGAAGAGGATTTTAAGGACATCTCAAAGGAAAAATACGCCGAGATACAGAAAAAATCTAGTGAACTGAACCTTGCAAGCATTGACCTGTTCAAGAAAATCAAGGACATAGACGAAAGCTTCAGGGACAAGCTCAAGAAGCTTGATAGTGAATTTGCAACAAAGGTTGTAAACCTACACACAGACAGGTTGAAATACAGATTTGACGGGAACAAAAAAGTTGAAAATTATCTTATAGACTTGAAGAATGACATAATAGACAAGGTAGACATGTTCAAGACAGACAACAAGCAGCCGCAGTCGAATCCATTTTTGGCAATGCAGAACAAAAACAATGATTCTTTCTTTGAAAGATATCAGGTGAATCTTTTCATAGACAATTCTGACAAAGAGAATGCACCAGTAGTATTTGAGACAAACCCAACACATTCAAACCTTTTGGGAAACATAGAGTTTGTGAATGAAATGGGAGTATTAAAGACCTCCTTTAAAAAAATCATTCCTGGATCTATCCATGCAGCAAATGGAGGTTATCTTATTATTCAGGTAAAGGACCTTATGGAAAATGTTTTTGCATATAAGGGACTAATGAGGGCATTATTGAATGACGAGACAAAGATAGAGACAATTCAGACTACAATGGGATATCCTGTAACTACAGGCCTTAAGCCTGAACCAATAAAGCTTGACATCAAGGTCATACTGGTAGGGGATCCAAGGTCCTATAGTATGCTTTATTCATATGACGAGCAGTTTTCAAAGCTCTTCAAAATCAGGGCTGATTTTGATGTTGAAATGGTAAGATCCAGTGCAAATGTGGAAAAAATGACTAAGTTCATAGCTTCCCACTGTGAAAAGGAAGATCTTAAGCACTTTGAAAGGGATGCAGTCTGCAAGGTTGTAGAATACAGTTCAAAGATTGCAGACAATCAGGAGAAGCTTTCATCAAGATTCAACAAGGTTGTTGAAATTATTTACGAAGCTGATTCATGGGCCTGTCTGGAAGAAAGCAATCTTGTATATAAAAAGCATGTTGAAAAGGCTATACAGCAGAAGATAAACAGGAACAACATGTATGAGGATAAAGTTTTAGAGCTATTTGACGAGGGAACCTATTTACTTGATGTTGAAGGGGAAAAGGTTGGAGAAATAAATGGACTTGCAGTAGTTGGAGCTGGTGAATATTCCTTCGGAAAGCCTTCTAAGATAACAGTATCCACCTATAGGGGAAAAGCCGGTCTTATAAATATTGAACGGGAAGCAAGGACAAGCGGAAAGATACACGATAAGGGTGTAATGATAATAAACGGATTCATGGGATACAAGTATGCACAGACTAGACCACTTGCGCTTTCAGCCAGCATAGTATTCGAGCAGCTTTACTCGGGAATTGACGGAGACAGTGCTTCAAGTACGGAATTATATGCAATAATGTCAAGTCTTTCCGGTGCTCCAATCAAGCAGGGAATAGCCGTAACGGGTTCGGTAAATCAAAGAGGACAGATACAGCCAATAGGAGGAGTTAACCAGAAGATAGAGGGTTACTTCAAGGTTTGCAAGATGAAGGGGCTGACTGGAGAGCAGGGTGTAATCATACCTCACCAGAATGTGAAGAACCTTATGCTTAACGACGAGGTGACGGAAGCTGTCAAGAATGGAAAATTCCATATCTATCCTGTTAAACTGATTGACGATGGAATTGAAATACTCACTGGAGTTCCTGCAGGATCTCTGGATGAAAATGGATGTTATGAAGAGAATACAATCCATTGCCTTGTGGATCAGAAGCTTCAGCAGTATCTTAAGCCTTTGGACTTCGACAAGAAAGACGATGATGAATCCGAAGATGTAAAAAACAAAAAAAATCCAAGATCAAAGCAAAGGATGTTAAAGAAGAAAAAGAAGATGATGTAAAATGAAAAAGGAATTCACATGTAAGGGTTGTAAAAACAAATGCAAGGTGAAGTTCGAAGCAAAGGATGGTGTAATAATCTCCATTAAGGGCAACAAGTGTAAAAAGGGAGAAAAAAACGCTATCAAAAAAATCGAAAAAAAGAAAAAGAGTAAGAATAAAGACAAGAAAAAGAATAAGGATAAAGAAAAGGATAAAAAAAAATAGAGAAATATTAATTTTCATGAGTATAAAAAATATGGATATCAGCTCCCTATGCTGAAATCCATATTTTTTTAGTTTAAATATTTTTAAACTTTTGTGTTAGATGATTTTCCATCCTTCATTTTCAGCTATTTTCCTGAGTCCTGAATCAGGGGTTACTGCCACAGGATTTCCAGTAAGTTTAAGTATGAATTCATCATAATAGCTATCGGCAAAGGCTTTGCTGTTATCGTAATCTACTTCTTCATTTTCATATTCCTTTAAAACTGCATTTTTCTTTTCAATTCCGTTTATAATGTGAAAGCCCTTGTCGAAATCCATCCTGTTATTTTTAAAGGGCAGTTTTGTCCCTATTATCTTGTTAAAGCCCAGGTTCTTCATTGCAGCGTCTAGCATTGGCTGAAAGCTTCCAGATACCAGTACAAGCTCATATCCTTCTTTCTTTGCTTTTTCAATTTCATTTAGTATGTCATTGTTGAAATGATTATCTATTCCATCACAAGCTTTTTCGAAAAAATCTATGACTTCTTCTTCAGACATGTTGCTGAAGAGTTTAAGAAAATCAACTGTAGCTTTGTCTCTGAATTTTTTCTTTGAAAGGATTCCTATCTTATTCAGGAAATAATCTTTAAGTATTATCCCTTTCACCTTTGAAGCTGATTTTTTTGGATAAGAAAGACTCATCCACCTATCAAAAAGATATGGGACAGTTAGTTCTGTAAACAAGGTTCCGTCAAAGTCGAATATTGCTAGTTTTTTCATATGTTTCTCCTGTAT
>NZ_CEZJXU010000069.1:0-7751 GCF_983023055.1 Dethiosulfatibacter sp.
TTTTTAATATATATAATAATCCTGCAAAGTGATATAATACAAGAAAGTAGCTTTGCTGTGTTAACTAGGTCACGCTTCATGTGATCAAAGCGGTTATTAAGATGCGAAAGAAAGTTTCCTTAACCGCATAACACCAACGCTTCAAGGGGTTATGCATAGTTTGACTTTCTTAAGCTATAAAAAAGGGAAGGAAGTGTTAGAATTGGCAAAAAATAAAGTTGTGTTTCAGTTGAAGTTTGAAGAAATGATAAAGGAAACAAGTGATATTTATTCTTTTGTATTTCAAATACCCGAAGAGTTGGATTGGATACCGGGGCAACATGGAATTTTCAGGTTCAAAGACAAGGTTGTAGAAGGTAAGGATTTAAGGATTTTTAGTTTTGCATCTATTAAAGAAGAGAATATTATGCTTTTTACTACTAGAATAGTAGATGAACCCAGTGATTTTAAGAAGCATTTGCTGACACTCAAGACTGGAGATATAATGACAGTTGATGGCGCAATTGGTAAATTTAAGATTGATGATTACAGTAAAACCATTTGCATAATGGCAGGTGGAATTGGAATTACACCCATTAGAGCCTTTCTTAAGGATTTAGATAGCAGGGCGATCAATCCCAAGTTGTTGAAGGTTTTGTATTCAGATGACAGGGGAGAATTCGCCTATGAAGAATTCTTGAAGGAAGTAAATGAAAAGCATAGCGGACTTGATATTGAATTCATTTCGGATAGAAATATATTTTCATATAAAATTGATGAATTTGCAAAAGAAAAGAGTAATGACTCTTTATATTATATAGCAGGAACACCAGGTATGAATGCTTTCATTACTGAAAAGCTTCTTGGGCTTGGGCTTGGAATAGAAAAAGATTTTATAAAAACGGATGTTTTTCTTGGTTATGAATAAATCGAGTTTAATAATATGAATCTATCAGATATAATTTATGATTCTTTCATGCTTCCTCTTGAAACCTTTGTACTCAAGAAAAAAAGGAAGACAATGTTTAAGGATATAGAAGGTAATATATTGGAAATAGGTGCAGGAACAGGTACAAATCTTGGCTTTTATGATTTTGACATGATTTCATCCTATACTGTAGTTGACAGAAGGGTATCGGAAAAGATTAGAAAATTTGATTTTCCCAAAGATAAGGAAATTAAATTTATTAATTCCAGCGTTGAATTTTTGTGTTTTGAAGATGATACTTTTGACAGTATAGTTTTCACCCTGGTATTTTGCTCCGTAGATGATCCTTTAAAAGGACTTAATGAGGTGAAAAGGGTTTTAAAGACTGGAGGCAGAATTTATTTTATGGAGCATGTAATGCCAGAACACAGTATCTTGAAGAATCTTTTCAATAGATTGAATTCCAGCTGGAACAAGCTTGCAAACGGTTGTAATCTAAACAGGGAAACAGCAGACATGATTAGAGATGCAGGTTTCGAAATTGAAACTTTAGAAAGGTTCTTCGGGGCTTTTATAGTTGGAAGAGCTATAGTGAAACAGTAAATAGAATTTAAATTAGACTAAGAGATCACCTACTTTGCGAAAACTGCAAATCAGGTGATTTTTTCTATTCCATGAAGTTGTCTTTTCTATTACTCTGGGATATAATATATATTAGAAGATACAATAGGTGAAGACTTGCTGCACGCTTGACATCTTGAGGAAAGAATGGCATGTTTTCTTTTGTAGCTTAGTTGCTTTGTTCTATAAGGGACTAAATAAGTATATAAACATTTCTTGGTAGAAATCCAAGACTACATGAAGCATGCATTCATACTTATAGTATGGATAGTTTTGCTGTGTAGTCTTTTTTTATTACCCACAAACGGAGGTGCCTATGAAAATTACAGATAGGATTAACAGAGTAGATGGTGTTGAGAAAATTAATGGAACAGCAAGGTATATAGAGGATATAAAATTTGAAAATCTCCACTATGGAAGAACTCTGAGAAGCGAGATATCAAAAGGAAGAATTAAATGCATTAAATATCCGGAGCTACCGGAAAACCTTTGGGTAATTGATGCCAAGGATACATTCATAAACCAAGTGGCGATGATAACGATGGATATGCCCATTTTTGCCGATGGCTATGTTAACTATAAAGGTGAACCAATAGCACTCATAGCAGGCAAGGACAAGAATGAAATAATAAAATTCATGAAAAATATAGAAATAGAATATGAAGAGGAAGAAGGGGTATTTGACTTCGGAAGCGGAGATAACATCTTTTCGGAACAGGAATATACAAAGGGAGACCTTGAAACCCTGGAATACGACAAGGTATTTGAAAAATCCTATTCCACAGGTTATCAGGAACAGTTATACATGGAAAAGCAGGGTCTTGTAGGAGATTTTTCAGATGGAAGGCTCATTATTTACGGTTCCATGCAGTGTCCCTACTATATCAAGAATGCTCTCATACATTCAACAGGACTTGCAGACCATGATATAAGGGTAATACAAAGTGAAACAGGAGGAGCCTTTGGTGGCAAGGAGGAATACCCCTCACTTTTGGCATGTCAGGTTGCAGCTGCTTCCATGAAGATAGGAGCACCAGTAAGACTTATCTTTGACAGGCGAGAGGACATTGTATTCACAACCAAAAGACATCCTTCAAAAACCTTGGTGAAGACATATTTAAAGGACCACAGAATTGTGGGAATGGAATTTGATTTTGGAATAGATGCAGGACCATATCTTGGACTTTCTGACGTTGTTCTTCAAAGAGGAATACTATCCCTTACAGGATGTTACCTTATAGAAAACCTGAGAGTAAATGGAACAACATATAAGACAAACAATATTTTCACAGGGGCTTTTAGGGGTTTTGGTGCACCTCAAACATTGTTCGCGCTTGAACAGCATATGAACCAGCTTGCAAATCATTTGGGCTATGACCCTTTGGAATTCAGAAGGCCATATTTTGTGAAAAGAGGGGATCTTTCATCAACTTCGGGAATATACAACGAGGAAATAAAGCTTGATGAGATGGCGGACAGGCTGGCTGAAATGGCAGGCTACGACAAGTTAAAGGAAGAAATGGGAAGCTACAGAGGAATAGGAATATCATTCATTCCTCACGGCGGAGGATTTACAGGAGATGGTGAAGCCGAACATATAAAAAGTGTAGTGAAACTTAAAAAGGATACTGACAAGAATATCCATATTCTTGTGTCATCGGTTGAAATGGGACAGGGAGCAAAAACAGTACTTTCAAAGATTGTTGCATCGGTTCTGGATATAGAAATCGACAGGATAATATATGAAAATCCTGACACTCTTCTTGTACCTGATTCTGGACCTACAGTTGCATCGAGGACTACAATGGTTGTTGGAGGGCTTCTTTACAAAGCAGCCCTTAGGTTGAAGGACAGTATGGAATCCGACGAGGAAATTGAAATAGTGGAGAATTACAAACAACCTGACTATGTGAAATGGGACCAGGAAAATCTCAGGGGAAATGCATACATGTCATATTCATGGTCTGCAGTTCTTGCTGTTGTTGAAGTCGATCCTTTGACTCTGGAGATTACCTGCAAGGACATATATGCGGTATATGATGTTGGAATGCCAATGGATGAAAAGACTTTTATTGGACAGGTTCATGGAGGAATAGCACAGGGACTTGGATATGCAATGCTGGAAGTCATGACTACAAAAGACGGTCTCATAGAACACAATAGTTTTTCATCCTATACGGTGCCTACAATTGTCGATATGCCGAGGATGCATACGGACTGGATATTGAATCCGTACAAGGAAGGTCCCTACGGCGCAAAGGCTGCAGGCGAGCTTACGTTGGTGGGAGTGGCTCCCGCAATAGCATCTGCAGTTGAAAATGCGATGGACATAGAAATAAGGGAATTGCCTGTGACTTCAGAAAATATACTTAAGGAGCTGCTGATATGATCGTAGAATTCAAGCTAAACGGAGAAGATGTAAAGGTGGAAACAGGCCTAGCAATGAGGCTTCTTGATGTAATAAGAAACGACTTTGACCTTAAGGGAACAAAGGAAGGATGCGCCGAAGGAGAATGTGGAGCATGCATAGTATTTCTGGATGGAATGATAGTGAACTCCTGCATGATGCCTATGAATAATGTAATAGGTAAGGAGGTTGTAACAATTGAAGGATTTTCAAAGACTGAAAGATACAAGGAAATAGAAAAGGCATTCATGGTGGAAGGTGCCGTCCAGTGTGGATTCTGTACTCCAGGAATGGTAATGGCTACCGAAGGGCTTTTGAAACTGGGAATATCTCTTACTGAGGAAGATATCAAGGTAGGTCTTTCTGGGAATATATGTAGATGTACAGGATATGAAGCCATATACAGGGCGGTCAGAAAACTTACACAGGAGGCGGTTTTAAATGATTGATTGCAGAAGGCCGGAAACTGTTGATGAACTTTTGGAAATCATTGATACAGGTAAATACAAAATCTTTGCCGGAGGAACGGATCTCATGGTCAGGAAGAGACAGTGGCAGGGAGCTGAAAGAAGATTCGAAGAAGATATTGTATTCATAGAACAGATAGATGAACTGAAGGGAATAACAGAGGACAAGGAGCATTACCATATCAAAACCTGTACCACCCATCGCAATATGGAAAAATCCCTGGTGCTTCCTGAATGTATAAAGCTTCCATATCGTCTAATGGGGAACCCTGCCATAAGAAATGTGGCTACTGTGGGAGGTAATATTGTCAATGCAGCACAGGTTGCAGACAGTCTTCCATTGCTTTATGCTCTGGACGGGAAAATCCTTCTCAAAAGCAAGAACAGATCGAGGATACTGACCGTAGAGGATTTTATAAAGGGTAAATACAAGACGGATATAAGAGAGAATGAATTTCTTCACGAGGTAATAATTCCAAAAATAGATATTACAGGTTTTAGGTACAAAAAAGTGGGATCCAGGAAAGCAAGTATACTTTCCAAATTTTCAGTGGTTTTTCTTTACGGAATGAAGAATGACAAGCTTGACTATATAAGGGTTTCCATAGGTGCTGTCAATGAGCTGCCCGTGAGAAACAGGGAAGCTGAAGAGAGATTTGTGGAAAATCGGGACGTGAAGGAATTTCTTACTGCAATAAGAAAGGAAATGGAAGGAACCGATGACAAACGCTCTACCAAGCTTTACAGGGAGGAAGTCAGCCTGAGGATAGTTGAGGAATACTTAAGTGAAATTTTGAGAGGTGACAGCTATGAATAAGCTTGGAAAAATAGAAAAACTTGCTGAAGAAATGAACAGCGATGTTGAAGGTTTTTTGAGGGATATAATAGCAATAAAATCTACTAGCATGGAAGAGGAAGAGGTAGTAAAAAGAATCAGGGAGGAAATGGAAACCCTTGATTTTGATGAAATAATAATAGACAAGATGGGAAACATTCTGGGCAGAGTAGGAAATGGAGAACATGTCTTTGCCTACGACGGTCACATTGATACTGTTGATGTTGGACAGGAGGATAACTGGGAATTCCATCCATTCCAGGGAAAGGAAGACGAGGAATATATTTACGGAAGAGGAGCCAGCGACCAGAAGGGAGGGTTCGCTTCATGTCTCTATGGTGCGGCCATAGCCAAGAAGCTTGGACTTCTTGAAGGAATAAGCCTTTGGGTTGTAGGATCAGTACAGGAAGAGGACTGTGACGGTCTGTGCTGGCAGCATATCCTTGAAGAGAAAACCATAAATCCTGAGTTTGTTGTATTGACGGAACCTACTGGTCTTAATGTATACAGAGGCCACAGGGGAAGAATGGAAATAAAGGTGACCGTAAAGGGTCTGAGTGCCCACGGTTCCGCTCCTGAAAGAGGAGACAATGCAATTTATAAGATGGCTTCCATACTCAAGGAATTGGAAGAGCTGAATGAAAATCTGAAATACGATGAATTTCTTGGAAAGGGCACTCTGGCCGTTTCAGAGATATTTTATACATCACCTTCCAGATGCGCAGTTGCAGACGGATGTGCTATATCAGTTGACAGGAGGCTTACCTTTGGAGAAACCAGAGACTCCGCCATAAGAGAAATAAAAGCACTAAAGAGCGTAGTCGGTAGTGAGGCAGTAGTTGAAATGTATACATATTCGGGAAAATCATATACGGATCTGGTACAGGAGGTTGATTGCTATTTTCCAACCTGGGTAATAGGTGAGGACAGCAGATATTGCGAAATACTTCTTGAATCTTGTGAAAAGATTCTTGGCAGAAAGCCTTTTCTTGACAAGTGGACTTTTTCAACAAACGGTGTTGCAATAATGGGAATGAAAAACATTCCATGCATAGGTTTCGGTCCGGGAAGAGAGGAGGAAGCCCACGCTCCCAACGAGAAGATTTTAAAGGAAGAGCTGCTTAATGCAGTAAAGGTTTATGCAATAATTCCTGAATTATATAAAGGAGGACAGCAATGACAGGTAGATTAAAGGGAAAGGATTTCATCACCCTAAGGGACTGGACAAATGATGACATTAATATGCTTTTGGATGCTTCGGCGGACCTTAAGAGACAATTTTATATGGATATACCGACTCCAATACTGCCCTATAAGACAATATTTCTCATGTTTTTCGAACAGTCCACCAGGACAAGGAATTCCATGGAGGCGGGTATTGCACAGCTTGGAGGACATGCAAACTTTTTGGATACATCAACAATGCAGATAAGCCACGGTGAGGTTGCACGGGACACTGCCAAAATACTTTCAAGCTACGGACACGGCATAGCTTGTCGAAACTGCAACTGGCAGGAGGGAAACAAATATCTAAACGACATGGCTGCAAATTCCTCGACACCTATAATGAATCTTCAATGCGATTTTTTCCATCCAATGCAGGGAATAGCGGACCTTATGACAATAAAGGAAAAACATCCGGACACATCAAGACTTAAGGTTTCAATAATTTGGGCCTATGCAACATCCCACAAGAAGCCTATAAGTGTTCCTCTTACACAGATACTTCTATTTCCTAGATACAAGATGGATGTTACCCTTGCCTATCCAGAGGGATTCGAACTTCCGGACTGGGCAATAGAGGAAGCAGAAGCTAATGCCAATAAATATGGTGGAGAATTCAGGATAACCCATGATATGGAAGAAGCATACAAGGATGCAGATATAGTAATTCCAAAGAACTGGGGATCATGGAGTACAAAGAATCCAGATGTAAACATCGAAGATTTCAAGGACTGGAAATGTACGGAGAAGTTAATGGAAACAGCTAATAAAAATGTGTACTATATGCATGCTTTACCTGCAGACAGAGGTAATGAAGTTGAAGATTCTGTAATAGATGGGGAACATTCCATAGTTTACCAGGAAGCAGAAAACAGACTTCATACTGCAAAAGGAGTTATGAGTCTGATACTCTGATTGTATATTAAGTCGGGTGGATAATAATTGAACATGCTCCCTACTCCCTCGGAACGATAATCTCTTATTGATAATGTTGATTATCGATCCTCGAAGTCGAGACCTCGCAAATTCAATTACTATCCATTTAGATGTCTAAGTTTTATTCATTCAAATATTGCAGTAATGTTTAATATACAAACCGAAGGATAACCGATGAATTTGTGAGGTCTCGAATTCGATATGCGTCAATTATCCTTATAAAATATGAATTGACGTATTGAGTGAGTAGGGAACATATACAGCGATTATCCGTGAGCCACGATGAAATTCAATGATTACAGATGTATAATTCTAATCCGAGGAGACGATATTATGAATAAGGTACCTGTTGTT
>NZ_CEZJXU010000070.1:0-7731 GCF_983023055.1 Dethiosulfatibacter sp.
CGAAAGTTATTTTTCTTTTCTGGGGATAGGAAATAGTATCAAGTGTATATATTGACATTATACAGGGGGAATTGTATGGAATATAACAAATTGTTTTGGAGATTTATTTTTCTTTTTGATTTTAGAATTGGCGTAATAGATTTTTCGCTGGGATTTAATACATAATGTTGGTGTGTCAATTAAATCATTGCATAGCTGTCTAAGTTAATGTAAAATTATCCCATAATCAATATTAAGGAGGCTGGATAATGAAAATTGATATAGACAGAAGCAGCGGGGTGCCCTTTTACATACAGATAAAAAACCAGATAACCGGAAATATCAAGAAGGGAGCCTTGAAGGTAGGCGAAAAGCTTCCTACGGAAAGACAGCTTGCAAAGGAGTTGAACATTAGCAGGAATACAATATCTAATGCATACAAGTTTCTTGAGCATGAAGGTGTACTTGTATCATACCAGGGACGAGGAACTTTTGTAGATGAGGCAGCCCATATATGGAAAAGACATGCTGTACAGGACAAGGTATACAAGATAATTGACCTTGCAATAGATGAAGCTTTAGGTTCAGGTCTTTCTGCAGAGGAATTCACGGAGCTTGTGAAGAATCGAATAGAAGAGAAGGAAAGCAAGATGAAAAGTGTCAATGCTATATTCATCGAATGCAATATCGAGCAGGCGCAGGTGTTTTCGGAGCAGCTAAATGAAACCACTGATATGAATGTATCACCCGTTGTTTTGTCGGAGCTTGAGATGCCTGATGACGATATGGTGAAGAAGCTTAGGAATACACAGTTTGCAATAGTGACATACAAGCATCTTAAGGAGACAAAGGAACTTCTTGATAAATATAATATGGAAGTAATGGGTGCAGCCATCAATCCAAGCATAGAGTCGATTGTAAAGATGGCTAAGTATCCACCTGGTACGAAATATGGTCTTATTAGCCAGTCCTATGAATTCTTGAAGAAGGTGGAGGATGCACTGGAACTGTCGGGTATTGAGAATGTTGAAATAATTCAGACAATAAGCAGAGAAGAAATGGAAATAAGGGAAGTTGTAGAAAAGGTTGATGTTGTCATAATCTCACCTGGAAGAGGAAAGAAGGTCGCTGAAATAGTTGGGGACAGGAAAGAGATGATAAATTTTCTTTATTTCCTTGATGGAGAATCGATAAAAATCATAAAATCCAGGTTAATGGACCTTAAATAGTAAAAAATACATGAAAGTTTTAGAAAGTTGCAATCATTATTGCAACTTTTTTAGTGCCAATTTTAGATCTATTGGATTATTGGAACCCTTGAAAGGTTAAGGAAGTATGGTCATGGCATTACTATGCAATATTGTATCTAAAGCTTGAAAATGCAGGAATATATGTTAATAAGTCAATTTATGAAATGCTGTTGACCTTTAAAAAAAGGTATGCTATATTAACTACAATGGACTAGTCCATAATACCAATTGACATTGGATGGTGCCAATTGGACCTGGAGGGAAAGATATGAACAATGCAATAGTCTTGGGAGTAATAGGAGCAGATTGTCATGCAGTAGGAAATAAAATATTGGACCACGCATTTTCGAAGGCTGGATTTAATGTTGTAAACATAGGAGTACTCAGTTCTCAGGAGGAATTCATTGATGCTGCTGTAGAGACTGATGCAAAAGCTATTCTTGTTTCATCTCTTTATGGACATGGAGAAATAGACTGCAAGGGTCTTAAGGATAAATGTATTGAAGCAGGACTTGAGAATGTAATACTTTATGCAGGTGGAAACCTTGTTGTTGGAAAGCAGGATTTTGAGAAAGTTGAGAAAAGATTCAAGGATATGGGATTTGACAGGGTTTATGCACCGGGAACTTCACCAGCAGAGTCCATTTCTGATCTTAAGGATGACTTGAATTTCAATATTGGAACTATGGCGGTATAAAAGGACTGAATTATATGAATGCGGTATTATTGATTGATTTTGGTAGCACTTATACAAAGCTTACAGCAGTAGACATAGATAATGATGAAATACTTGCAGTGGCTTCAAGTGAAACAACAGTCAAAACAAATATAATGGATGGTTTTTACAAGGCTTTTGAAGTAATCAAGGCTAAGACATGCGACTTGGACATTGAATATGTCGAAAAACTTGCATGCAGCAGTGCGGCAGGCGGACTTAAGATGATATCAATAGGCCTTGTCCAAAGCCTCACTTCAGAAGCTGCTAAAAGAGCAGCCCTTGGAGCTGGATCGAAGGTATATAGGACATACAGTCATGAACTAAGCGCTAGGGAAATAAGTAAAATCATTGAAGAAAAGCCTGATATTATCCTTCTTGCTGGAGGAACGGATGGTGGAAACAAAGACTGTATTATTAAAAATGCAGAAGCCCTATCTGGTAAAATTGGAGATATTCCAGTTGTTGTATCAGGAAACAAAAATGCAGTAGATGATATTGAAAATATATTTGAAGAAAATGGAATATACTTTAAAATTACAGATAATGTAATGCCAAGACTCAATATACTCAATGTTGAGCCTGCAAGGGAAGCCATAAGAACTGTTTTTATGGAGAAAATCATTGAAGCAAAGGGTCTTGGAGAAGCAGAGAAAGAGATAGATAATATAATGATGCCTACACCGACTGCTGTATTAAAGGCAGTCAATTTATTAGCTGATGGCACAAATGAAGAGGAAGGCATAGGAGAAATTCTTGTAGTAGATATAGGTGGGGCCACCACCGATGTCCATTCCATATCGAAAGGTGAGCCAACCAAATCGGGTGTGGTTTTCAAAGGGCTTCAGGAACCATATGCAAAGAGAACTGTAGAAGGTGACCTGGGAATGAGAGAAAGCGCCAGTTCACTTTATGAGTCGGCAGGATTTGTAAAAATGAAAAAATTTATGGCTGATGAATCAATAGACATAAAGGAAAAATGTGAATATCTGTCAAGGAATACAGGAAAGATTCCAAAAACTGAAGAAGAAAAGGAAGTGGATGAAACCATTTGCACAACTGCGGTGGGCCTGGCAATTGAAAGACATATAGGAAGGGTTGCTACAGAGTATTCACCTATGGGTGTCATATATTCTCAGGAAGGAAAGGACCTTAGTGAAACGGGATATGTATTGGGCACTGGGGGAGCTATAGTGAAAAGTAGAAATCCAGTAAAGATTTTAAAGTCAGGAATGGAAAGTATAAAAGATCCTAAGTATCTTAAACCAAGTAAACCTGAATATCTTCTTGATAAGGATTATATACTGTCTGCTATGGGTCTCTTGTCGGAAAGTTATCCTAACAAGGCTTTAAAGATTCTAAAGAAACATGTTGTTAATATTGGATAATGAAATCAATAAAAATATGAAATTATATTAAGATAATGAATTGCTGTTAGGGTATTGTTTTCAATAGAGAGAATAGTTCGCATTTAAATTAAGATTTGAATATATGAGGAGATTATTGGTATGAATTTAAGGAATAAGCGATTAAACGATGATTTATTTTATAAAATTAGGGAAGATGTTTTAACTCACTGGAGCACAGGAAAGGATGTTGACTTAAAGGAAGCTATGGACTATATGAGCAAGGTTCCTGATGAAAAGAACTTTTCAGTGCAACTTAAGAAGGCAAAAGATAGCGGAATCACATTGGTTCAGCCTAGAGCTGGTGTTGCACTTGTAGACGAGCATATAGAATTATTAAATTATTTGCAGGATGAAGGTGGGGCTGATCTTCTTCCATCTACTATAGACAGTTATACAAGACAGAACAGATACAACGAATGTCAGACAGGTATAGATGAAAGCATTAAGGAAAACCGATCCCTTCTTAATGGATTTCCAGTTGTAAATCATGGTGTGTACAACTGTAGAAAGGTTCTTGAAAATGTAAAAAGACCTGTTCAGGCTAGACATGGTACACCTGATGCAAGACTCTTGACTGAAATTATTCATGCTGGAGGATGGACATCAAATGAAGGTGGAGGAATTTCATACAATATTCCTTATGCTAAGAGTGTTTCATTGGAAAAAACTCTTTACGATTGGCAGTACTGTGACAGGTTGGCAGGAATATATGAAGAAAATGGAATAAAGATAAACAGGGAGCCATTCGGACCTCTTACAGGTACTCTAGTTCCTCCGAGTATATCAAATGCAGTTGCAATAATTGAAGGTCTTTTAGCGGCTGAACAGGGAGTAAAGAATCTTACTCTTGGCTATGGACAGTGCGGAAGTCTTATACAGGATATAGCAGCAATTAAAGCCTTAACCAACCAGGCTGAAGAATATTTTGAGAAATACGATTATGATGTTGAACTTACTACTGTTTTCCATCAGTGGATGGGTGGATTCCCAGAAGATGAATCAAAGGCATTTTCGGTAATTAGCTGGGGATCTGTTGCAGCATCATTTGCAGGTGCAACAAAGGTTATAGTTAAGACTCCTCACGAGGCACTTGGAATTCCAACAAAGGAAGCAAATGCCCAGGGAATCAAGGCAACAAAGCAGATAATCAATCTTACGAAATATCAGAGTATTCCTCTATTCAGTGAACTGGACCAGGAAATAGAAATGATAAAAAGAGAAACAAAATGCATAATTGACAAGGTCTTTGAAGTTGGAATGGGCGATCTTGCACAGGGTGTTGTAAAAGCATTTGAAATGGGAATACTTGATATACCTTTTGCACCAAGTAAGTTTAACCATGGAAAGATACTTCCAGCAAGAGACAATTATGGAGCAGTTAGATACCTTGATTTTGGAAATATACCTGCAGATAAGGAAGTTAAGGATTACCACAAAAAACTTCTTGAAGAAAGAGGTGTTTTCGAAAAAAGAGATGTAAGTTTTGACATGGTAATAGATGATATATTTGCAGTAAGCAAGGGAATACTAATAGGAAGACCGGAATAGTCGGTATTTACGGGAGAGTAAGTGATGAAGATTATAGATGTAGTTTATACTAAGGGAAGAACAGGTTTTTATTTTGATGATCAGAGAGCAATAAAGAAGGGCGCTGGAAAAGACGGTTTCATGTATGAGGGCGAAGCTGTAACAGACGGATTTGTAAGTGTAAGACAGGCCGGAGAATGTATCTCGGTTATGATTGTACTTGAAGATGGACAGGTTGCCCATGGCGACTGTGCAGCTGTGCAGTATTCAGGAGCAGGTGGAAGGGATAATTTATTCCTTGCAGATGAATTCATACCCGTACTTGAGAAGAATGTAACTCCAAAGCTTGTTGGAAGAGAACTTAACAATTTCAAAGAACTTGCAGAGGAATTCGACACTATGCAGATAGATGGTAAAAATATGCATACTGCTTTGAGATATGGAGTTACACAGGCAATTCTTGATGGTGTTTCAATGGCCAAGAAAAAGACCATGGCTCAGGTTATTAAGGATGAATATGATACAAATGTTGATTTTAAGAGAATTCCAATATTCACACAATGCGGCGATGACAGGTATGATAATGTTGACAAGATGATAATCAAGGGATCAGATGTAATCCCTCATGGACTCATAAATAATGTTGAACAAAAGCTTGGAAACGATGGAGAAAAGCTTGTTGAATATGTTGGTTGGTTAAGGAACCGAATTGCAAAATACAATACTGATAAATCAAAAGATATAGTTTTCCATATAGATGTTTATGGAACTATAGGACTTGCTTTCGATAATGATCTTGAAAAGATAGCAGAATATTTTGGAAAGCTTGAAGTAGAAGCAAAGCCTCACAAACTTAGAATAGAAGGACCAATAGATATTGAAAACAGAGAAAAGCAGGTTGAGATACTTAAAAACCTTAAGGTGATTCTTACTGAGAAAAATATCAATGTTGAAATAGTGGCAGATGAATGGTGTAATACATTTGAAGATATAAAGCTCTTTGTTGATGAAGATGCTGCAGATATGGTTCAAATAAAAACTCCTGACCTTGGTGGAATAAATAATATTATTGAAGCCATCCTTTACTGTAAAAGAAATGATGTTGGAGCATACTGTGGAGGAACTTGCAACGAGACTGACAGATCGGCTCAGATTTGTACAAATATTGCAGTGGCTTGTGGTGCTGATCAGTGTCTAGCAAAACCAGGTATGGGTGTTGACGAAGGATTTATGATAGTAAATAACGAGATGAACAGGATACTTGCGTTATCAAAAATAAACAGGTGATGATATGGAAATATTGAAACCGGCAAAGGCCGGAACTCTTGAATCAAGTGATATGTATATAACCGTATATCCAAACGACGGTGAAGGAATCAATATCAAGCTTGAAAGCGTAGTTATTAAGCAGTTCGGTAGCCAGATAAAAAAGGTCATAACTGAAACACTTGGCGAACTGGATGTTGAAAATGTTGACGTTGTTGCTGTGGACAAAGGAGCTCTTGATTGTACAATAAAAGCAAGAGTTGAAGCTGCAGTTAGACGTTCATCGTTGTAGACTGTTTTTAAGCAAGCTTAGGAAAGTTAAATTTGCATAACCCCTTGAAGCGTTGGTGTTATGAGTTAAAGGAAACTTTTCTTCGCGGATTTAATATCGACTTTGTCGATAACACATCAAAGATGCTTTCTTAAGGAGGCGTAATCTAATGAATAAATTAAGAAGAACAATGCTGTTCATTCCTGGAGACAATCCAGGAATGATTCAAAATGCTGATGTTTTCGGCGCAGACAGTGTAATTATAGATCTAGAGGATGCGGTGGGAGCTACAGAAAAGGATTCGTCAAGACTGTTAGTCAGGAATGCACTTATGAATCTGGATCTTGGCATTGTGGAAACAGTAGTAAGGATAAATGGAATGGACACTGAAGAGGGTGTTGAAGATATTAATGCTCTTCTTCTAGCAAAGCCTGATGGCATAATGGTGCCTAAGGCTACTGAGGAATATATAAAAATTGTCCACGAAATCATAAAAGAGACTGATATAATCCTTTTTCCAATAATTGAAGGTGCCTACAGTCTTGAAACAGTTACTGATATTATTAGAGCATCTGATAGAATAAAGGGAGTACTTTTTGGTGCTGAGGATTTCACTGCAGACATGGGAATCAAAAGAACAAAGGAAGGCAGTGAGATATTCTATGCAAGAAACAGGATTGCAACAGTATGCAAGGCCTTTGGAGTGGATGCAATAGATACTCCATTTACAGATACCAATGATGAAAAAGGACTTGAAAAAGACACTCTTGTTGGAAAATCCCTTGGAATGACTGGAAAGGCAGCAATAAACCCCAGACAGATTGAAATAATCAAGGTCATCTATTCACCTACTGAAGAAGAAATAGATGAAGCAATGAAAATAATCAATGCTGCTGAAAAGGCTGCAGAGGAAGGAAAGGGAGTAATATCCCTGGATGGTAAAATGATTGATGCACCTATCATATCAAGAGCTGAAAAAGTTGTAGAGATAGCTAAACAGGCAGATCTTATTTAGAGGTGATAATTTGAAAAACAGTATAGGAAGAGAAATTCCTGAACATATAGAAAACTACGGGACACCGAAACTTTTTGAGGGTCCCTTTGAGAATATTATAGAAGCTACTAGAAAGCAGCCTGTATTTAATTGTGTAAAACCAGGTGAGGAAAAGGTACTTGAATCCATCAGAGAAGCTATTGAAAAAAGCGGACTAAAGGATGGAATGACAATATCATTTCACCACCATTTGAGAAATGGTGACAAGGTTATGAATCTTGTCATGGAAGAGATTGTAAAACTTGGCATTAGAAACTTGA
>NZ_CEZJXU010000071.1:0-7715 GCF_983023055.1 Dethiosulfatibacter sp.
CCTTGTAAAGGTGATAGAGCTTTTCATACTCTTTCTTCACCATTTCAAGGTCAGATTCCTTGATTTCATATTCGCTTCCAGGCTCAGTAACAACAGGTTCCATGGAAAGAATCTCAAAGCGAAGATCTCTCATATGCTTGACATCATTTGAAAAATCAAGGTTTTTACCAGTAAAGGTTCCTCTAATGAAATATGCTCTGTCTTCTCTTTTTTTGACAGCCCTCTTGAAGTTTGGAACAATCATGTCATAGCTTCCTGTCCCTGTAGGGGTCAATCTCACATTATCGTTGACTTCTTTTCTTCCATCAAGACTCATTACTAAATTGTCAAAATGCTCGTCTATAAAAGCAATCTTTTCATCATCAAGAAGAACTCCATTGGTTGTTATTGTAAACCTGAAGTTCTTGTTGTATTTCTTTTCTTCTTCTCTTCCATAGTGTACAAGCTGCTTGCAGACTTCGAAATTCATCAGTGGCTCACCACCGAAGAAGTCTACTTCAAGATTTCTTCTGTCACCGGAATTTTTTAGTATATAATCAAGTGCCTTTTTGCCGGTCTCAAAGGATATCATTGATTTTTGAACTTTATAGTCTCCCTGGGATGCAAAACAATAACCACAACTAAGGTTGCAGTCATGAGCTACATTGAGACACATCGCCTTAAGAACAGGCTTTATCTTAGGAGTAATATTAAGATCCTCCGTATAAATCATCTTTTTGTCTGCTAGCTCCTGAAGCTCTTCACAGGCTTCATCTATATCTTTTTTTGAATATTTTTTTAAAAGTTCATCAATTTTGTTTCTTTTTTTATAATGACCTGTTTCCAGTATGTCATAAACCATATTATCTATTTCATGGATCAATCCGCTGTTGACATCTACAACAAATCTCTTATTGTCCAATTCGAACAAATGAATCATAATTGCCTCCGTAAATTATCTTTCTTATTTCCCGACGTTCAAGTGAGTGATAATTCCCAGAAACCGGAATTATCTTGAACGTCTTGTAAATAAAACAGTAGTGGAAATCCACTACTGTTTTATTTCTCGCATTTTTGATTTCCTACAGTACATGAAGTTTTGCATGCTGACTGGCATGAAGTTTGACACTCACCACAACCTTTATGTTCCAAGTTGCTTGATAAGTTCTTTGTGTTAAGATTCTTTATATGCTTCATATTTTAAACCTCCTACTCATTAATTGCTATAATATTATAGCACATGAAGTTTGAAAAACAAAGAGTTTTAATAAATAAAAAAGAGCCCTAAGGCTCTAGATTATTCTTCAGTCTTTTCCACAGTTTCAACTACTTTTTCAGCTTCAACAGCTTCTACAACTGCATCTTCTACTACTTCAACAGGTTCTTTGATTTCCTCAACCACTTCTTTTTCTTTTGAAGGGTTTATAACACTGTGAATTGCCCATTTTTGCATTTTAAGTCTTTGTTTTGCATGGTCTAGCTCTACTACAATTACCTCATCATTCACCTTTACAACCTTGCCTTGGATACCACCTATAGTGATAACTTCATCACCCTTCTTTAAAGAAGACCTCATATCCTTAACTTGTTTATCTCTTTTTCTTTGTGGTCTGATAAGCATGAAATAGAAAATCGCAAACATTGCTACCATGAAAATTATACTTGTTGCTCCACCTTGTGCCATTGTAACCTCCTGTTAGTTATTATTTTATATAACCGTATTTTTTGTAGAAATCTTTCTTAAATTCAAGAAATTTTTCTTCCTTAATAGATATTCTAATGTTTTTCATCAAATTAATCAAGAAGAAAAGATTATGAATTGTTGCTAACCTTGCTCCAAGTATTTCATTTTCCTTGAAAAGATGGCGTAAATAGGCTCTCGAATAATTTTTGCAGCAGTAACATTGACACTCATCATCTATAGGTCCAAAGTCATTTCTGTGGACTGCATTCTTAATAGTAACCTTTCCCTTGCTGGTTAGAAATGATCCGTTTCTTGCCATTCTGGTAGGCATTACACAGTCAGCCATGTCTATACCTCTCTCCACTGCTTCAAAAATATAGTCAGGACTGCCTATTCCCATAAGATATCTTGGCTTGTTTCTAGGCATTTCATGTACCATATAGTCAAGAACCTCATTCATAATCTCAGCTGGCTCTCCTACACTTAAACCTCCCAGTGCATATCCTGGAAGGTCAAGGTCCACCAGCTGTTTAAGACTCTCAAGTCTTAGATCTTTAAACATGCTTCCCTGAACGATTCCAAAAAGTGCCTGCTTTTCAGTATTCTTATGGGCATCCTTGCATCTTTTTGCCCATCTTGTTGTTCTTTCCATTGACTGCTTTGCATATTCATATGTTGCAGGGTAAGGAGTACACTCATCAAAAGCCATCATAATGTCTGAACCGAGACAAGTTTGTATTTCAACAGCCTTTTCCGGTGAAATAAAATGCTCGGAACCATCGATATGGGACTTGAAAACAACTCCCTCTTCGGTGATTTTTCTCAATTTACCAAGACTGAATACCTGGAATCCTCCACTGTCAGTCAATATTGGCCTGTCCCAGTTCATAAACTTGTGCAGGCCACCGGCTTCTTTTACAAGATTGTGTCCCGGTCTTAAATAAAGATGGTATGTGTTGCTTAGAATAATTTGTGCTTCCAGATCCTTCAGTTCGTCAGGCGTCATTGCTTTAACAGTACCCTTTGTTCCTACGGGCATAAATATAGGTGTTTCTATAACTCCGTGAGGTGTATGTATTTCACCTAGCCTCGCATTGCATTCCTTTGATTCGTATAATAGTTTGTATTCCAGTGCCATTGTTCCTCCTGATTTAGTGGTACGTTTTTAGTAGATAAACATTGCATCGCCGAAGCTGAAAAACCTGTAGTCCTTGTCAACAGCTTCTTTGTATGCCTTAAGTATGTATTCTCTGTCGGAAAAGGCGCTTACCAGCATGAGCAGCGTTGATTCCGGCAGGTGAAAATTTGTTATGAGTGCATCTACAGCCTTGAATTCATAACCTGGATAGATGAAGATTTCTGTCCAACCGCTGTCCATGTCAAGTTTTCCAAGCTTTTTGCATATGGACTCAAGTGTTCTTGTAGATGTTGTCCCTACAGAAATTACTTTTCCACCTTTTTTCCTTGCGGATTTGATTATATCGGCATTGTATTCGTTGAGCTCATAATACTCTGAATGCATTATATGCTCATTGATATCGTCCACTTTCACAGGTCTAAAAGTGCCAAGTCCTACATGAAGTGTCACATATGCAATAGTAACACCCTTTTCCTTGATTTTTTCCATTAGCTCTTCAGTGAAATGAAGTCCTGCTGTAGGTGCGGCTGCCGATCCGGTTACTTCGGCATAGACAGTCTGATACCTTTCCTGATCTTCCAATTTTTCTTTAATGTATGGCGGTAGAGGCATTTCTCCAAGCTCTTCTATTATGCTTTCAAATACTCCCTCATACTTGAACTCTAAAAGCTTTACACCGTCTTCAAGGTCTTCAATTACTTCTCCTTGCAGTTTGTCGCTGAAGTTGATTACAGTGCCGAGTTTTGCCCTTTTGCCTGGTTTTACCAGACATTCCCACCTGTCAAGAGTTTGTCTCTTTAAAAGAAGAATTTCGATAACGGCTCCTGTAGTCTTTGTTCCAAACATCCTTGCAGGGAGAACTCTTGAATTGTTCATTACAAGGCAGTCCCCTTCATTTAGGTATTCAAGTATATTGTAAAACTTTTTATGTTCAATTGTTTCTTTGTTTTTGTCAAGGATCATGAGCTTTGACTGCTCCCTGTTTACGATAGGTGTCTGTGCTATCTGACTCTCAGGCAGGTCAAAGGTAAAATCCGACGTTGTCAATTTATCATCTTTCATTTTATGTCAACTCCATAATAATAATGTTTTAATATTTCATTGCAGTCGAAACCTTCGTCAGCCATTGACTTGGCTCCATACTGGCTCATGCCAAGGCCATGTCCAAATCCTTTTCCTATAATTGTATAGTTGTCGGGACAAGATGGAATAAAAAGCTTTCCCTCTGAAGTAATTACCTTGTTGTTATCTTCAAAAGAGATATTTTCATGGACTTTTCCCCTTAGAACCGACAAACCTCCAAGGTTTTTTTCAACAGATCCTTCTGCAGTAAGTACCATGGACTTGTTGTTTCCTTCAAAGTCATACCAGGTACTTTTTAACTTGCTGTATCCAATAATCCTTCTGGCTTCTTCCTTTTCAAGAATGATTTCACCAACATCCGTAAGTATTGAAAGCTCAATTACTCTGTTGAATTCAGAAACTATACTTTCCATTATTGAATATATCTTCTCTACTCCATAGTCATTTTCATTTAGTATATCTATAAGGTCATCTTCTGTAAAGTCCATATCCCAATCCGTATAAGGAGATATATCGGAATAATGGTCCTCTACTCCTTTTATATAGGGCAGCGGATAGGCCCATACATTTTCAGAATTATCCGTAGATCCTCCAGAAGTCGAATGATAATATGCTTCAATCATGGTGTCATTGTAGTAGATCATTTCACCTTCAGTCTCCTCAATAGCCATGTTTGTAGACGATTTTTCACCCCATACACCATTGTATACCTGGCTGTTTTGATTGTCTGATACATTATATATTGAAGAAGAACTATTTCCCGTATTTGCAACCGCATAGGTCCTGGCAGCTATAGCCTGCACCTTTAATGCTTCCAAAGGCCATGATGCAGGCATCTCACTTGCCACTACACCCATTAGATAGTCTTCCAGTTCAACCGTATTTATTGACAGGAGCTTACACCCTTCTATAATATAGAACCCTACACAGCCCCTGTAGGGCTTGCTATCAATGTTTACATAATTTCCTTCATCACCGCTGCTGACTGTGAAATTTGAGTCGTTTGGTATGGCAACGAGAATATCTTCATTTTCATCATATAAATATATGATGACTTCATCGCGATTCAAAGACAAAACAAGGTTGTAATCATCTTCATATTCTTCCCTTGCTTTTTTTGCATCATCTTCAGAAGTAAACTGTCCTGACCAAAGTTGATACTCATTGCCTGTTGCATATATATAGCTGTCTATATCACAGCTCTCCTTCATTTCTTCCTTCAAAGACAATATTACATCATGGTTCTCAGTTTCAGAGTCCACAAAGTACAGTGACCAAGGACCAATATCTGTAGAATGGTCTTCTTTGCCGTAGTATCTGTAGTCTTCATGACTGCTGTAATATCCGTTGACCCTGGCAGTAATGTCACTGGTTTTCAGTGAAAAAAGCGCTTTGACTTCATCTCCTGAATAGTTCAGCACAAGGTCATCTTCTGATGATATTGAAAAATACTCATTTTCCTGTCTAGGTGACCTAATTCTTACCTTGATGTCATATGCATAAGATGTAGTTGAAAAAACCATTACAAGAATTACGGAAATTAATAAAATTTTCTTTAGTCTCTTCATTCTATTCCTCGCTGTCAAAAATGACTTGTTCACTGTCCCTTCTTGTCAGGTTGAAATATCTGTATGCCTTTTCAGTAGCTATCCTTCCCCTTGGAGTCCTGCTTAAGAATCCCTTCTGCATAAGATATGGCTCGCAAACATCTTCTATTGTTATGCTTTCCTCTCCAATGGATGCAGCTATGGTATCTATACCAACAGGACCTCCGTTATAGAAATCTATTATGGTCCTTAAAAGTTTCCTGTCTATATTGTCAAATCCCTGGGAATCTATTTCGAGCATATCAAGAGCCTTATATGAAATGTTTTCATCTATTATTCCATCTCCCTTTACAAGGGCATAGTCTCTTACTCTTTTTAAAATTCTGTTTGCAATTCTTGGTGTTCCCCTTGAACGTCTTGAAATTTCAAAAGCACCTTCTTCCCTCATTTCAATAGAAAGTATGTCGGCGGATCTTTTAACAATTTCAATAAGTTGCTCTTCAGAATAGTAGTCAAGCTTGCATACCACTCCAAACCGGTCTCTGAGAGGTGACGAAAGGGATCCCGCCCTAGTTGTCGCACCTATGAGTGTGAATTTTGGAAGGTCAAGCCTTATAGACCTTGCAGAGGGTCCCTTTCCAATAATTATATCCAGGGCATAGTCTTCCATTGCAGGATACAATACTTCCTCCACACTTCTGTTTAGTCTGTGAATTTCATCAATAAAAAGCACATCATTTTCATTAAGGTTTGTGAGTATTGCTGCCAGATCACCCGGTCTTTCAATGGCGGGACCTGAAGTAATCCTTATGTTTACATTCATCTCACTAGAAATAATTGTAGACAAAGTGGTTTTTCCAAGTCCAGGAGGACCATAGAGAAGGACATGGTCAAGTGGCTCTTCCCTAAGTTTTGCTGCTTCTATGAAGATGCTAAGCTTTTCCTTTATTTTTTCCTGACCTATATACTGGCTGAGCCTGTCAGGCCTAAGTGATTTTTCAACTTCCTCTTCGCCTTTGTTCAAGCTGGATGTAATTATTTCATTTTCTCTTTCTATCATAGTCTATCCTAGCTCCCTATTTTTTTAAGGGCTATTTTCAGCACCTCGTCTTCTGAAAGGTTTGTTCTGTCTATGGCATTAAGGGCTTTTTTAGCCTCGTTGCTGTTAAAGCCGAGAGATACAAGGGCTTCCATAAGGAATTCACTGTCTTGAGTAGGATATTCGATTCCAACATTAATTTCTGAACCCGAAAATTCGTCCTTTACCTTGTCCTTCAGTTCGATAATTATCTTTTCAGCTGTTTTTTTTCCTATTCCCGATGCCTTTGAAATAAACTTGTAATCCCCATTGAAAATGGAGTACTTCAAAGTATTTGCATCAGCCAGGGACAGTATGGAAAGTCCAGCTTTAGGACCTACCCCGCTGATTTTAATTAAATTTCTAAACAACTCCAGCTCTTGCACCGTTGCAAATCCATATATGCTGATTATATCCTCTCTTACATAGAGATAGGTATATACAGTACCTTCTTCATTGAGCTTGCTGTTTCTTACTGTATTCATGGAAGTATTTATGCTGTAGCCTATTCCATTGTTTTCTATTACCATATGGTTTTCTGATGATGCTTTTATTATTCCTTTTATATAGCTGTACATTAGGCCTCCTAGTATTTATATCATGACTTTAGTTGAGTTAATTCATGTGTTATTTGAAATACAAACGGTTCAATTGTATTTCAAATATTACGTGAATTAGTACGAAACTTGTTATGAGATAAAACTACATTAATTTTATTCACATATCACAACATCTATAGCTTGAATGAATCCTGGAATCTAAGTGAATGAGCATGGTTTATCGCAATTGCAAGGGCATCTGCAGCATCATCAGGCTTTGGTATGCTTTTAAGATTAAGCATTACCTTGGTCATTTCCTGCACCTGCTTTTTCTGAGCTCTTCCATATCCTACAATACCTTGTTTCACCTGGAGGGGAGTATATTCGAAAATAGGTATATCCTTGTTTACAGCAGCAAGGATATGTACTCCTCTTGCCTGTGCAACTGCAATTACAGTCTTGACATTCTTGTTGAAGAAAAGCTCTTCTATTGCAACAGCATCAGGCTTGTGCATTTCAAACAACTCCATATATGAATCGTAAAGTATCTGAAGCCTTGTTGCCATTGGCATATCACTTTTTGTAGTAACTACGCCGTAATCCAGCACAGTAAATTTGTTTCCTGTATAGTCGAGTATTCCAAATCCGGAAATTGCATAACCCGGGT
>NZ_CEZJXU010000072.1:0-7660 GCF_983023055.1 Dethiosulfatibacter sp.
CAGCTAAGAAGGCATCCGGACATTGGTTACAACATATTGAGCTCTGTCAACAGTCTTTCAATAACTGCAGAATACGTTCTTGCACATCATGAGAGATGGGACGGAAAGGGATTCCCAAAAGGACTCAAGGAAGAAGAAATACCATATGTGTCAAGGATTATCACCCTTGCAGATGCCTATGACAGTATGACTGTATTTAACAAGAATAGAAAGCCTATGACCAATGATGAAGCAATAGAAGAAATAAAAAGATGCAGCGGTACCCAGTTTGATCCCATACTTGCAGCTATATTTATCGAAAAGGTACTGAAAAAAATTAAAAAAGATGCTGTGTAAAACTTTATTGGAAATGAATAAAATTTTGAAATAATAATTAAGCCGTGAGTGTTATGATAACTCACGGCTTTTTGAATAATATTGGAGTATAATGTTTAACTTTCAGATGATAATTTAGAAACGGTCCTTGGATTTCACAATATCTGTGATCCTTACTCCATAGCTGTCATCGATTACTACAACCTCTCCCATGGCTATTTTCTTTCCGTTGACCATGATATCTACCTTGTCTCCCTGAAACTTGTCCAGTTCCAATATAGAGCCTGGTCCTATGTTGAGGATATCCTTGATGGATTTTTCAGCTCTTCCAAGTTCAACTGTTATATCCATCGGTACAGCCATAAGCATGTCGATGTTTCTTGACTTTTCAGCTGGAAACTGCACAATGTTTTCATCGTGGCGGGTATGGATTTCTTCATTTCCCGTACTTTTGTCGGAATCCTTGCCTGCCCCCATGTTAAGGAGAATGTCTGCAGTGCTTGACTGTTTCGAAGAGGATAAAGCTTCATCTGAAATATCTTCAGGCATGTTGTTTTCTTTGTCTCCTCCAGTCTTGTTCAGCAGTGTATCAAACATGTCTATGGCAAAGGGAAGTGCCAGCATTTGCATGATTTCGCTGTCTATCAGGTTTCCCACGGTAAGCCTGAAGGCTGTTTTCACAAAATAGCTGCTCGAAGAAGTGTCGTTCAGTATGTATTGAAGGTCCTCTTCGCTGAGAATTTTAGAAAAAACTTCAGGAGGAGATATGTCCACTATTTCGTCAAACATTGAAGACATTGAAGTTGCAGAGCTTCCAATCATTTGGTTCATGGCTTCGCTGATGGCGCTAATGTGGAAGTCGCTAAGCTCGTCCTCTGTGTTCGTTCCGTCTCCTCCCATCATCAAGTCGGATATTATCATGGAATCTTTAGCCTTCAAAAGGAGGATGCTGCTTCCCAAAAGTCCCTTTGTGTACTTGACCTTGACCAGTATGACCTTGTCATTGAAGGATTGTCTGATACTCTCCCAGTTTGTTACTGACACTACTGGAGTGGTTATGTTTACCTGCTGAGCCAGCAGGACACTGAGGGTGGTTGAAGCTGTTCCCATGCTTATGTTTCCAATTTCCCCAAGGCCGTCCTTTTGGAAATCCGTAAGTCTGTACTCCTCTGGAATATAGTACCTATCGTCAGCCTTTTCACTATTTGCAGCATAACTGTTCCCGGAACCGTATCCGTTTTTCGGATTTGAGGATTCATTGAACATCCTGTCTATTTCATCCTGGCTTGATTCAGGATAGCCTTCCGTAGTTTCAATATTTTTACTCTCTGAAGGGGGAGTATCGTACTGTGAATAGTTTGGAAAACTTTCGTCGTGTTCTTCCTGTGAAGGAGTCGATTCTCCGTTCAACAGTCTGTCTATTTCTTCCTGCGATAAATGTTCATTTGACATGTTTATACCTGCCTGTCATTTTTTATTATTTCTGATATTTCTACTGAATATTTTGAGTTCCTTATACCTGGCTTGCCTGTGAATTTAAGTGAATCACCTATATAAAGCTCCAGGTTAGAACTTGTGTTTTTGCCCAGGGGGATCACATCTCCAGCCTGAAGGTTTGTAAGCTCTCCAAGGGAAATGGTGTTTTTGCCGAGCTCCGCCCTTACCTCGATTCCCGTATTCATGATCCTGTCTTTTATAGCACTTGTATCATTTTCCTTTGCACTGTTTTCCTTGCTCTGATCGAACCATTGCTTGGTGCTCAGGTTGTCCATTATGGGATCAATTACAACATGGGGTATGCATATGTTTATGAGGTCCTCAACATTTTCAATGGATGATTTGTAGGTGGCAAGTATTACCATTTCGGTCTGGGATGTAACCTGGGCGATTTGAGGATTGGTTTCTATCCGTTCCAGAGAGGGACGTAAATCCGCTACATTTTCCCATGGTTCCTTCATAGCGTCTGCCAGCTGTTCAAGAATGCCTTTTAGAATCGAAAGCTCTATTTCTGTAAATTCCTTGATTTTTTCAGAAGGGTCGATGAAACCTCCCAGAACCCTGTCTATTATGACATATGCTATTGTCGGAGGCAGCGCAAGAACTATTGAACCATTTAGAGGCTGCATGTCTATAATCGAAAGAACGGAAGGCATTGGTATTGAATTACTGAAATCCTTGTAGGTCAATACTTCAAGACTGATAAGATCAACCTGGAAGGGAGACCTTAAATACCTTGTCAAAACCTCCGAGATTGCCTTTCCGTAATTATCATGAATCATGTTTAGTGTTCTCAGATGGTCCTTTCCAAAGATATTGGGTCTTGAAAAGTCGTATAGTTTTATTATTTCTGTCTCGATTTCCTCAATGAATGAATTGGTGTCTATTTCTCTCTCGTTTATATCATTTAGAAGGGTGTCGATTTCAGATTGTGAAAGTATTTCACTCATATTTAACTCCGTTGATCATATTGTGTTTTTCCTGGAATGGTTGTAGCTGCTTCTCTCGTCGTTCTCGTTCTGTTCAATTCTTGTCAATTCCTTCTTAAAATTTTCAAATTTTTTATCCTCGAGAATTTCAAGGGTCTTCTTGCTTCGTGCTATGTCGATCAGTTCCCTTCTTGTATTTTCCACTCTAAGAGTCTGATTGTCAATATCTTTTTCCTTGTTCTTTTTTGCCCTATCCAGATTGTTGATATATGAATAATGGGTCTGCATGTTCAAGATGGAAATATTGTCCCTCATGTTGGAGTCAAAGCTTATTTTTGCATTTTCAAGGCATCCCGTTATTTCATCCAGATCTTCCATTTTAAAATTCAGATTGTTGATTTCATTCGTAAGCTGATTCATTTTGTTTGATTCAGACTGCTTTTTATAATTTAGAACAGTATCAAGTTCAAAGTTGAATTTTGCCATTATTTAAGCACCTTCCCAAGAATATTCACTGTTTCATCGTAGCTGCATCCGGTTTCTGTATTCTGCTTCAGAAAATCAAGGATGTTGTCTATTGAATCTATTGCATAATCGATTTTTTTATTGCTTCCCTTTGAATAAGCTCCTATGTTTATCAAATCCTCGGAATCCGTATAGGAAGCAAGAACCTCCCTGAAGCGGTTTGCAGCAGTCTTGTGGTCGGCAGTGACAACTTCGTTCATTACACGGCTTATGCTTCCAAGAATATCTATTGCAGGGTATTGCCCCTTGTTTGCGATTTTTCTTGAAAGGACTATATGTCCGTCAAGAATTCCCCTTGCAGCATCGGTTATGGGTTCCGTCAAGTCATCCCCGTCAACAAGAACCGTATATATTCCCGTAATGGATCCCTTGTCTGAATTTCCTGCTCTTTCGAGAAGCTTTGGCAGTAGTCCAAAAACGGAAGGGGTGTAGCCCTTTGAAACTGGAGGCTCTCCAACGGCCAGGCCTATCTCCCTTTGTGCCATTGCAAACCTTGTAAGGGAGTCCATCATGAGTAGGACGTCTTTTCCCTGATTCCTGAAATACTCAGCTACAGCAGTGGCAGTGAATGCCGCCTTTTGCCTTACAAGAGCAGGCTGGTCCGAGGTCGCTACTATTATAACGGAGTTTTTGAGTCCTTCTTCTCCCAGGTCCCTCTCTATGAATTCCTTGACCTCGCGGCCTCTTTCACCTATTAGTGCAACGACGTTTACGTCCGCCTTGGTGTTTTTGGCAATCATTCCGAGGAGTGTGCTCTTTCCAACGCCACTTCCTGCGAAGATGCCTATTCTCTGACCTTTTCCAACAGTAAGAAGTCCGTCAATGGCCTTTACGCCAAGGGGTAAAGGCTCAAGTATCCTTTTTCTCCTTAGGGGGCTTGGAGGTTCTTTTTCAACAGTGTACAGGTCTGTAAACCTGACGGGGGAATCGTTGTCTATAGGGTTTCCAAGTCCGTCAAGTACCCTTCCCACAAGGTCGTCTCCAACCTTGACGCTTAATGTTTCCTGTCTTGAAGTAACCTTGCTGCCGACGCCTATTCCCGTCATGTTTCCAAGGGGCATGAGGAGGATACTGTTCTCGTTGAAGCCCACAACCTCCGCATCTATCATTTTCCTTGCTGAGTGAATGGAACAAAGATCTCCGATGTTTACCTCGGGACCCTTCGATTCAATGGTAAGACCCACTATTTTTTTTATATATCCTGTATATTCTATGAAATCAGAATGCTTTAAAACATTGTAGTATTTGTCAAAATTCAAGTCTTCACCACTTTTTTGCAGATTTTTATTGCTAATTATCATTGCCTTGAGCAGGCTACCTTGCATATTTTAGAAGCTCTTCGAATGTTTCCTGTATGTTTTCAAACCTCTTGTCAACGCTCGCATCCACACTGTTATCCTTTGATTCCACAAGGCAGCTACCCGGCTTCAAATTGTCGTCGTTGATTATTTCAAGGGACTGGAGGCTGTTTGTTTTCGCCATGATGGAAGCCTTGTTGTCCAACACGTAAGAATAGTCTTGAGATGACACTGTGACAGTGAGTTCGTTTGCATCTGTAAATTTAAGTATTGTATCCCTGACTATTTCAATTATTATTTTCTTGTCGTTTTCAACCTTGTCCTCAAGAAATTTTCTTGATATGTTCATTACAAGGTTTATGATGTCTGGCTCTGCGGACCTGATCAGTTCCGCATATTCACTCTTTGCCATTGTCTTTATTTCGTCCAGCTCATCAAGCTTTTTTTCCATTTCCTTTTCTGCATTCAAAAGGCCTTCTCTGTAGCCGTTCATGAATCCTTCCTGGATTTTTTCATCAAAAAATGATGCTGCATCAGTTTTTGCAGCATTCAGTATTTTATCTGCTTCAAGATTGGCATTTCTGAGAATTTCGGATTCTTTTGACAGTGCAGCTGCAATCCTGTCTTCTTCAAAGTTGTTTTCCTTTATTTCTGGGATATAACTTTCCGCCAAACCTGCTGCTCCTGAAAATATCTTATATGGACTGTCGATGGAAATGGAATTGTTCTTAATGATCTTTATACTCAACTTGATCCTCCGGTGATGACAAGATATGTAATGATTATTTATTGTAAAAAAATAATTAATTCTAAAGTATAGATATAGATTGTCGATATATATTAAGAAAGGTGTATTCTCTTAACACCTAATGAGAATTATACCTAATTTTTTTGTGTTTATCAAGAAAATCGTGAATTAAACCTATATATTTTACAAAAACTTAAAAAAAGAGGATGATATGATTGATACAAGCAGCTTAAACATATTGGAAAATTTCTATTATGATTATATTTTCACTGTGACCAATTTCATACTTGTATTGTGTATTGTTATTCTCGCAGGCTTTGTAATAAAGCTGCTGCATATATATTTTGAGAAAATTGTACTTGAAGTGCGAATGGCCGGAAACGATGATATAACCCGGAAGCTGGGCCACAAACTGAGAGAAGAGGACAGTGAGGAAATAAGGGAGATTATTCAGGAGTGCTTCAGGGAAGTGATTGCCGATGAGAAGGACGGGATATTTTCCGATGAAACGACTATAACCAGCAAATCTGAAAATTCAGGATCCAGGGGTTTAAATATTTATGATGAATTGACGAGAGTTTACAACAGGGATTATTTCAAGAAGTTTATTCGCGAACATAACAAGATGAGGGGGGAAAAGAGCAGCTTTCTCTTCTGTGACATAAACGGACTCAGAACCATCAACAAAGTTGAAGGATACGAGGAAGGAGACAACCAGATAAAGATGGCCGTTGAGACCATAGAACACTCCATGCCTGAAAATTCCACAATCTTCAGAATAAGCGGCGATGAATTTGTAGTCCACATGCCTGACGTACTTACAAAAGATGCGGAAAAAATAAGCTTATACATAGATGACAACATAAAGGGAAGACCGGGAATGAAGGTGGACCTTGCCATAGGAATATCAACGAAGGTCAGTGATTTTCAAAACATAGACCTTCTCATTACAAATGCAGAGGAAAACATGCAGAGAAACAAGCTTCTCGCCGGAACCAGTATAAGGAGCAATCTTATCGACGCCCTCATGAACGTTCTTGGAGAAAAATCCTATGAAACAGAGGAGCATTGCCTCAGGATCAAGGAATATGCAGTGATGATGGGAGAAAAGATGGGTTTCAGCCATTCCCAGATGAACAGCATAGTTCTCTTATCCTACCTTCACGACATAGGAAAGGTAAGTGTCCCTGATTCAGTGCTTATGAAACCTACGAAGCTTACCAGAGACGAGTGGGAAACAATGAAAAAGCACAGTGAAATAGGAGCAAGGATTTTAAGGGGGATTCCAGACCTTGAGTATATATCTGAAGCAGTGCTTGCACACCACGAAAACTGGGACGGTTCAGGTTATCCCAGTGGCATAAATGGAGAACAGATTCCCCTCATATCAAGGATAATACGGGTTGTGGACTCTTATGACGCCATGTCCCATGCAAGGATCTACAGCATAGCGAGGCCGAAATTCGAGGTAATAAATGAAATCAAGAGATGCTCCGGAACACTCTACGATCCGGACATTGTAGATGTTTTCATGGATGTTCAGGGAATTACAAAGGACCAGGAAGACAAAACTTCAGAAAGGCCTTTCAAGGTTGTAGGACGATAAAACTCATTGCAGGTCTGCAATGAGTCTTTTTTTAAATTCCGCATACATTTTTTCGGCTCCTTCAATGGAATCCGATAGTACAACGGTTCGAAGGTAATACTTGTTTTCTGCGATGTTTTTTTTGTCGTTCAGCACAATGGGAATGATTCCCACGAAATTCGAAGAGGCTCCTCTATAGAGGAATTTACCTGCATAATCCTTAATTCTGTCAAAGACGTCCTCGTCGGCTCTCACCGCATTTGAATATGAAAAACCGTATAGTTTTCTACCCGATAATTTCATTGAATGTTGAAGGAGTGACAAAAGAGGAGTTCCTGCTGTAAACCTTGCATTTGGATCTATATTATATCCCTTTATTTCTCCAGTACCGTCGTTTTTGATTAGGAGCACGTCTATTGTCATATATCCTCTGTAACCTTCACTATGCATTGCTGCAAAGGCTGGAACTGCAGTCTGTTCTGCATACTCCAGTAAGTATTCCGTGGTCCTGTTCACCGTGCTTCCGATGTATTTTCCATCTTTGCTTATCTGTGATGTGGCGCCAACAAGGGTGACGCCACCTTCTCCTATGACTGCCTGGACACCGATATTTGCAATTTCCCTTTCCATTGGAATGCTCGATACGTCAAGTTCCAGTACGAGGGGAAGGAAATGGTTCGCTTCCTCTTTGTCTACTTTGATTGACTTTGAAAATTCGAAAATATGGTTCCTGAGAATATTTACGGAATTATTATTCAAACCG
>NZ_CEZJXU010000073.1:0-7645 GCF_983023055.1 Dethiosulfatibacter sp.
ATTATATCATAATTGAAGGTGCATTCAAAAATCTAAATACCAAAAAACCTTATGAAGTTTTCAGTTGTTGCATCTGCTACCTCTTCGTATGGTATTTCCTTTATCCTTGCTATTTCCTCGGCTACGTATCTTACATAGGCCGGCTCATTCCTCTTTCCCCTGTATGGTACCGGAGTAAGATATGGACAATCCGTTTCTATTAGAAGATGTTCAAGGGGTATTTCCCTTGCTACTTCCTTTGCTTTTTTCGCATTCTTGAAAGTTACAGGTCCCGCCAGTGATATTAGAAATCCAAGCTTCACATATTCTCTTGCAAGCTCCACACTACCTGAAAAGCAATGCAATATGCCTCTTGTGTTGCTGTATTTTTCTTCCTTCACTATTTCAAGGACATCTCCGTGGGCGTCCCTGTCGTGGATAATATATGGCATGTCAAGATCCCTTGCCATCCTTACCTGCTCTCTGAACCATTTCTTTTGAATGTCCCTAGGTGAATTGTCATAGTAATAATCAAGTCCTATCTCGCCAACTGCCACAACCTTGTCTTTTTTAGTTAGTGATTTTATTACTTCCAATGTATCGTATGTCAGATCCTTTACATCATGGGGATGGTATCCCACAGAAGCGTAGATTCTGTCATACTTCTCAGAAGCATTTACCGCTTTTATTGACGACTGAAGGTCGTATGCAGAATGAAGGACATAGGCAAGGCCTGATTCCTCAAATCTCTCAATCAACGCTTCCCTGTCGTCATCAAATTTTTTATCGTCCAAATGCACATGGCTGTCTACCAACATTTCTACACCTACTTTTTCTTTTTAGAAGCTTTTCTGTACTGCTTGATTAAAGAAGCAGCTTTCTCCTTCTCAATCTTGTCGTCTTTAACTGTGATTTTTTGCCTTCTAGTTGTTTCACTTACTTTATAGCTGACTAAGAGCTTGCAGGTCTTCTTGTTGAATCCTGTCCATTCAATAGATATGATATCTTCCCATTTAATAAGGGTATTGCTCTTTAATATGCCCCCTTCAGTAAGTTGTGTATTCCCAAAGGTATTAAGCGTTACTGCTACAAAAAGAACTATGGTGGAAACATACTGGAGCATTTCTAGCTTTGGTATTTCGTTACCGGTCTGAAGACTTTTCACCAGTGAGACTCCCATCAGTGCAAGTAGTCCAAAAACCATTAAACTTACCATATTCATTATCCTGTTATCCAAACTGAACTTCATAAGGGTTTCCCCTTTATTTTTTGCGTTTTTTATTTTATTCTTAATATTCAGAACCAATATAAATGCTGCAAATACAAGAACACCTTGATACATTATCATAAGTTATCTCCTAAGATATTTTTGCTCCATTCTTGAAATCTTCAAGAGTGGAAATGAGAGTTAGCTTCTTACCCTTTGTTGCAGCAAGTATCATTCCCTGGGATTCAACTCCCCTAAGTGTTACTGGTGCTAGATTATAAACCATTACAACTTGTTTGCCAACAAGGTCTTCAGGCTCGTACCATTTTGCGATTCCTGACACAACCTGTCTTTTTTCCTCTCCAACCTTAAGTTGAATTACGAGAAGTCTGTCTGCATCAGGATGCTTTTCAGCTGATATCACTTCTGCAAGTCTCATATCAAGCTTGGCAAAATCATCTATTGATATCTCTTCCTTATCCTTCTTCTTGTTTTTTTGTTCCTTCTTTACTTCCTTTGGCTTTTCAACTTCTTCAGGTTCTCCACCAAGCTCAACAAGCTTCTTCTTTGCATCTATTCTAGAGAAAAGAATCTCAGGAGTATCAACCTTGTCTCCTGCTTTTATTCCATTGAATTCTCTAAGGCTGTCCCATCCCTTGACGTTTGTGTTCAACTGGCTCATTATCTTCTCCGATGTTTCAGGAAGGTATGGCTCAAGGAGAACTGCTGCAATCCTTATTGACTCAAGAAGGTTGTAAAGTACTGTTCCAAGTCTTTCCTTCTTTGTCTCGTCCTTACCAAGAACCCAAGGCATAGTTTCATCTATATACTTGTTGCTCCTTCTCAAAAGCTTGAATATTTCATCTATTGAGTCGGCAACCTTCAAGTCGTCCATCTTATCATTTACATTAACAGGAGTTGCAAGGGCAAGTTCTATAAGTTCCCTGTCTATTGCTTCTAGCTCACCCTGTGGAAGGATATTACCGTCAAAATACTTGTTTACCATTGTAATAGTTCTGTTAACAAGGTTTCCAAGAATATTAGCAAGCTCCGAGTTTATTCTCTCTATTAGAAGTTCATATGTAATTGTTCCGTCATTCGCAAAAGGCATCTCGTGAAGTACAAAGTATCTTATTGCATCAACTCCAAAATGATCTACTAAAAAATCCGCGTAGATTACATTACCTCTAGACTTGCTCATCTTTCCATCTCCAACTAAAAGCCAAGGATGTCCAAATACCTGCTTTGGAAGTTCAACATCAAGTGCCATAAGCATAATCGGCCAATATAAGGTATGAAATCTTAAAATATCCTTTCCAATCAAATGTACATCTGCAGGCCAGTATTTCTTGAAGAGATCTCCACACTCACCATCAGGAGTGTAGCCAAGTCCTGTAATATAGTTTGACAAAGCGTCAATCCATACATAGATTACATGATTTTCATCAAAGGTTACAGGTACTCCCCATTTAAACGAGGTCCTTGAAACACAAAGGTCCTGAAGACCAGGTTTAAGAAAATTGTTTATCATTTCATTCTTTCTGGATTCAGGCTGGATGAAGTGAGGATTATCATCTATATGCTTCATGAGTCTGTCGGCATACTTGCTGAGCTTGAAGAAGTAAGCCTCTTCCTTGGTCTTGTATACTTCTCTTCCACAGTCAGGGCATTTGCCTTCCACTAGCTGACCGTCAGTATAGAAAGACTCGTCTGGAGTACAGTACCATCCTTCATACTCGTCCTTGTATATGTCTCCCTGATCGTAAAGTTTTTTGAATATCTTTTGCACAACTACCTTGTGATCTTCGTCAGTAGTTCTGATGAACTTGTCATAAGAAGTATTCATTATGTCCCAAATCCGCTTGATTTCTTCAGCGACTCCATCAACAAACTGCTGCGGCTCAACTCCAGCCTCTTCTGCCTTTAGCTCTATCTTTTGTCCATGCTCGTCAGTACCTGTCTGAAAGAACACGTCGTAACCTGCAAGTCTTTTGAACCTTGCAATACTGTCCGCCAAAACTATCTCATAAGTATTTCCTATATGCGGCTTGCCCGAAGTATAGGCAATAGCCGTAGTGATATAATATTTTTCCTTGCTCATAATTGCTCCTTTTTACTCTAAGTTTAATTCGTATCTTATTACTATTTATTAAAACGAGTGCTGTATTTCTATTCACTCACTTCTGGAAACACAAGGCTTTGAATTTTACTACAACGTCTCCTGCTTAAAGAAATAATATTTCATATCAGCGAGGTCTCGGCTAATAGGTATCAACAATCATAATTTAAATATAAGATTTGTTGTACCGGTAGCTAAACACCAACGTTTCAAGGTGTTTTGTGATTTTTGTCGTACCGACGGAGTAGGGAGTTGATGTGGAATGTTATTTCCCCATGCTAACCCTCAAATGTAAATTGTAATTGTGTTTCCAAATATCAATAAATAAAAAACGCCTCTTATTAAATAATAAGAGACGAATATATCCGTGCTACCACTCTTTTTCGTGAATTCCTCGCGAAATACACCTCAGGGTTATAAACCTGCCCGTAACGCTGGACTGCGACAGGACCTACTTTATTTCAATCCTGCAACTCAGGGACCATCTTCAGCTTCTATTGCAGACCGGTTTTCACCATTTCCGGCTCTCTTTGCTGCATTTCAAAACCTACTCTTCCCTTCAAAGTCTTTTATATAGCTTAGGAGTCGCTTTGTTCTAATACATAAAATATATATTATTTTACCGCCCTTGTCAAGATTGATATATATTTAAAAATTCAATTTACTCTAAGTAAGAATCCTGTACATTGCCTGGGCATCGTCCTTTTTTACATGCTCCGTAAGCTGCTCAACAGCCACCTTCATAGTCTTATCTCCGAATATGATTTCTATTACATCCTCAATCTGTACTTCTGTGCCTGGCTTTGCAGACTTGCCGTTTACCATTATCCTTCCCTTTTCACAGGCTTCCTTTGCAATGGTTCTTCTTTTTATTATTCTGGAATTTTTCAAAAACTTGTCAATTCTCATATTTGCTCCTTCTTCCATCCATTCTCTTTGCCACGGGTGGGTAATGAAAAATCAGACCCATTATCGCGGTCTGATTTAGTCATTTCTTATTATACGTTAACTGCTTCTTTCAAGGATTTTCCTGCTTTGAATACAGGAGCCTTTGATTCTGGTATTTCAATTTCTTGCTCTGGATTTCTTGGATTTCTACCTTTTCTTGCTTTTCTCTCTCTTACTTCAAATGTTCCAAATCCAACTAATTGTACTTTCTCACCTTTAACCAATTCATCTTTAACTGTGTCCATGAAAGCGTTAAGGTACATTTCTGCCTCTTTTTTAGTTCCTTCTTTTCCCGCACTCTTAGCCATTTCTGCCATGTTAGCTACTAATTCAGCTTTATTCACAATAAAACCCTCCTATATAAATTTAATATTGCAAATTCCTTTAGGAATTAATGCCTCTTTGATGTTTCCCATAGGGTGTCCATTTCTTCTAATGTCATCTGTTTTAAGTCTTTTTCAGCATTCTTCTCAATAAATCCAAATCTTTTAATGAATTTTGTATTGGTTCTGCTGAGTGCAATATCAGGATTGATCTTAAGAAATCTCGAGAAGTTTATGAGTGAAAAGAATAGATCTCCCAGTTCTTCTTCAATTTTATCCTTTTCCATGGATTCATAAGCTTCCATAAGTTCCTGCAGTTCTTCCTTCACCTTGTCGATAGCTCCGCTTATATCCGGCCAATCGAATCCTATTTCGGCTGCAATTTTTTGTATCTTGTATCCTCTTGATAGAGGAGACATTGCTTTTGGTATTTTTTGCAATTTTCCAGTATATGATTCAACCTGTTTTTCAAGGTTCTTTATCTCTTCCCATGTTTGAAGAACTTCTTCTTCATCTATTGCCACCTTGTCCTTAAAAACATGTGGATGTCTTCTTATGAGTTTTTCGCAAATATGCTTTGTAACATCCTCAAAATTAAAATATCCCTCTTCATCAGCAATCTGTGAATGGAATACCACTTGGAGCAGTAAATCACCCAACTCTTCCACCATATTTTCTATATCATCTTTTTCAATAGCATCTACAACTTCATATGCTTCTTCGATGACACATTCTCTTAATGACATGTGGGTTTGCTTTCTATCCCAAGGACAACCCTCGGATCCTCTTAAATAGGACATCGTCTTTTTTAAATCAATAATATTATACAACCCTAACGTTGATTTTTCAATACTTTCAATGAAAATATATGTGGAATAATCATATTTTTTTTGTCTATCCAGCTCGAACAATGAAATTTCATCATTTTTATTTGCTAAAACGTCAAATAATTGAATTTTACAGTCCGGCGGGTACACTTCAGTCATTTCAAGCTTTATCTTCGTTGCCACACTAAGACTTTCGATATTGCACACAATATTGCCTGAATGGATATCAAAATCATAATTTTCAGCACTGCCCTTCATGATTTTTATATTGCCCTCGAATGATGCCATTTTGACGGCTTTGTCGAGAAAACTCATGTTGTCGATTATTTCCGTCTCGATTTTATCATTACTCATCAATCTTTCAATTATTACATCACTGTTATATGGAGACCCAGGCACAATATACAAAATATGTCCTTTTTTATCCATTTCCGTCTTAAGTATTTTTTCTATTTCAATATAGACATCTTCAATATTTTCCTTTTCTTCAAATATTGAATCAAATTGAACAAGATTGTCAAAACTGTTTTCCTTGAATACAGGATGTCTTGAAGTTCTTGAAAACTTTGAAATATCATCATTCAATAATTTGAATGATTTGACTGACATCTCATCCATTTTTCCCGTCCCAAGACCCATTATACTTATCTTACCCATTTTATACCTACTTCATAAGTTTTATTTTCTTCATTATGCTATAAATTTTGTCTCCCTTTGGAAGAAGATCCATATCCTGGCTTGTAATTGTACCAGTAACCGGCAGTGCAATTGCATATACAGCGATTCCAACAACTATGGAAAAAAGCGCCGCAAGCTTCATTCCAAGGATGCCAAATCCAAGAGTGTATACTCCATATACTATTACTCCCATTATTGCTGATGCAATAAACGGTCTTAAAGCAACCTTTATTATGCTTACATCTATATCTGTATATTTTTTAAGGTCAATATAGTTCAAAACTGCAGCTGTAAGATATGCAGCTATTGTACTCAAGGCTGCTCCCTTTACATTGAGATCAGGCATTCCAACAAGTACATAGGTCAGCACTATTTTCACTACAGCTCCTATTGCCAGGTTCTTTACAGGTATTCTTTGCTTTTCAACAGCCTGGAGTATTGCAGTCAGAGACTGTACCAGTGTTAAAAACACTACGCTTACTGCAAGTATTGCCAGCAAATGTCCTACGCTTACATGCTTGTCCTGTCCAAGCGCAGGATAAAACAACGCTATTATAGGTTCCGATAATATATATAGTCCAAAAGCAGAAGGAAGTCCAATAATAAGTGATGTCCTTATTCCAAGATTTGCTGTCTGATTGAGATTTTCATTATCATGAATTGTAAATGCTTCCGATATGCTAGGCACAAGACTCATTGCTATTGCTATTGAAAAGACCTGTGGAAAATTGATAAAGGTCTGTGCTGTTCCGCTCAATTGTCCATACATGTCAGTAGCTTCCTTGACTGTATATCCTATCTGCAAAAGCCTCATTGAAACTAGCTTCGCATCTATTAGACCCATAAGGGGAACTATTGAAGCACCAATTGTTATTGGAACTGCTATTACAAGAAGTCTTTTCACAACGCTTTTAGTATCATCAATTCTATTGCTACCAGCTTTTGCTATGTTTTCCTTAATAGTTTTCCTTTTTCTGAAATATATGCAGAAAATTAAAATGAATCCTGCTATTCCTCCTGCCGATGCTCCGAAGGATGCTCCTCCAGCTGCTTCAGGCAGACCCTTATCTACAAGGATATATGCAAGGGAAAGTCCCGTTGCAAATCTTATAAACTGTTCGACGACCTGAGACATGGCCGTTGGTACCATATTCTGCATTCCCTGGAAATATCCTCTGTATACACTCATGACAGGCACGATGAACAGTGCAGGCACCAATGCCAGCAGTGAATAGTATGTTCCCGGATATCCTATTGAATTCGCAATATTTTGGGCAAAAATAAAAATCACAAGTGAAGACAATATACTAACTATCAGTATTACCTTCATTGAAATTTTAAATATTTGATGGGCTCCTTCAGGATTGTCCAATGCTCTTTTTTCAGATACAAGCCTTGCTATTGCTGTTGGAAATCCAGCAAGGGATATCACCAACAATAGGTTGTAAACCTGGTATGCAGGCTGATAGTATCCTATTCCTTCAGTGCCTATCAAATTAGTCAAAGGTATGCGGTATATCGCACCAATTATTTTTACTATGAGTCCCGCCATTCCAAGAACAGC
>NZ_CEZJXU010000074.1:0-975 GCF_983023055.1 Dethiosulfatibacter sp.
AAGAAGACTTACCTGTCTATGCCATTTGCCTGCATGGGCATCTCCTTCAAGACCGAATTCCTCTATGAAGTTGCCTTCTTCCATGGGTGTCTTCGCAACTCCCTTCTTGTCACTTATATTTACTGCTATTACCTTGCCTTTCATTTTTGCTCCTTTTCAGTTTCTCTATTAAAGTCTCCAGACTTGCCGCCTGATTTTTTCATTAGCTTTATGTCGGATATTATCATGCTTCTGTCAACCGCCTTGCACATGTCGTATATGGTAAGAGCTCCAACTGATACAGCCGTCAAAGCTTCCATTTCTATACCTGTCTTTCCCCTGGTGGTGACGGTTGCACTAATATGGATACAGTTTTTTTCTTTATCCGGTTCAAATTTCATATCTATTCCATTTATTAGAATATTGTGGCACATGGGAATGATCTCCCAAGTCTTTTTGGCAGCCATTATGCCTGCAACCTGCGCAGTAGCTATTACATCACCCTTCTTGTGCTTACCACCAGTTATCATTTCAAGGGTTTTTTCTTCCATGTATATACATCCGTAGGCTTCACCAATTCTCTTCGTGTCATTCTTGTCACCTACATCAACCATCTTGGGTCTTCCGTCTTCATTTATATGTGTAAGCTTGTCCATATCAGCCTCCTATGCCGTTCATATCTCTTGTTATGGGTTTGTAGTCCTTGTCGTTTATGTGATGCTCCCTGGGTTTTATATCTATGGTATCAACTATGATTTTTTTTATCTCTTCCTTGTTGCCAAGACCCTTCCTTACGTCTATTTCCTTGTTTGAATGAAGGCAGGGCTTAAGCTTTCCATCTGCAGTTAGTCTTAACCTGTTACATGTGCTGCAGAAGTGCTGTGATATTGGGTTTATAAGACCTATTGTTCCCTTTGCTCCATGCATCCTGTACTCTTTTGAAGGTGAACCCGGTTCCATTTCAAGAGGTACAAGATTTCCCAGTCTTTCAAGGAC
>NZ_CEZJXU010000074.1:985-2041 GCF_983023055.1 Dethiosulfatibacter sp.
TAGATATAAATTTTTCATTGGACCAGCTTGCCGACAGTCCAATGGGCATCAACTCAATAAATCTTACATGTATATCGTGGTTTAGTGTATAATCTGCAAGTACTTCTATTTCGTCGTCGTTGAACCCTCCGATCAATACTGTATTTATCTTAATAGGAGTCAACCCATAATGAATGGCTGCCTCAATACCTCTTAAAACATCGGAAAGGTTTCCACCTCTTGTAATAGCCATAAACTTTTCGGGATTAAGTGTGTCCAGACTTATGTTTACCCTGTTAAGTCCTGCATTTTTTAGCTTTTCAGCATAGTCAGCAAGAAGTATTCCATTTGTAGTCATTGATATATCTTTTATTCCTTCCAGTGCTGCAGTCTTTTTTATAAGCCATTCTATGTTTTTCCTTACAAGAGGCTCTCCTCCTGTCAATCTTATCTTGTCGAATCCAAGTTCCTCAGACGCCTCTATTATCTGGTATATTTCTTCAAGTGACAATATATCAAGATGCTTCTTTTTACCTACGCCTTCCTCAGGCATGCAGTATTTGCATCTCAAGTTGCATCTGTCTGTCACTGAAACCCTCAAATATCTAATGTTTCTTCCATATGAATCTTTCATATTTTCACCACTTTTCCAGTATTTTCAAAGGTGTATCCGCCAAGCTCCCTTAACTCATCTTCCAGATTTTTGGATTCCAACACCTTCAGGAATATCTTCATTTTTGGATTGTTCATCTCTTCCTTTAAAATAGCAAAATCATATTCCTCTTCCGCCAGAGGTATGAAGTCAAGGTTCATTGTCTTGGCTGCCGAATATACTCCAAGACCCACATCTGCAGTTCCTGATGAAACAGCTGCTGCCACGGACATATGTGTAGTCATTTCCCTGTCGTATCCCGTTATTTCACTTCTATCCATTCCTTCCTGCTTCAGTCTGTAATCAAGAAGAACCCTTGTTCCAGAACCCTTCTGCCGATTTACAAAGGATACATTATCTCTTGAAATGTCCCTAAGAGACTTTATGTTTTTCGGATTGCCCTTCTGAACCATGAATCCCTGTAT
>NZ_CEZJXU010000074.1:2051-7642 GCF_983023055.1 Dethiosulfatibacter sp.
AACAAGAGTAACATCCGCTCCACTTAGATACTTTTTCAATACAGGAACATTGTAAACACCTGTCTCCTCGTCCAGAAGATGTATGGGCGCAAGGTGGCATTCACCCTTTCTCAATGCCATTATACCTCCCATGCTTCCAGTATGGGCAGAGGAAAGGTCCATGACTGAATTTGTAGTATGGATATGGTTATTTATTATATCCATTACCAGGTCGTGGCTTCCTATTGATACCACCGTGTTGTTTATGCTTTCAAAATCCCTTAGAAGTTCAACCTGCACCAGCTCGCTTGCTTCAAAGCCTTCCTTCTCCTTTGGGATCACAAGAATTCCATCACACCGCACTAGAGACATAAGTACTCCTGCTCCTCTGTTGAGAGGAGTGGCAATTATCTTGCCTCCGAGTTTTCCCATCTTCACCCTTACGTATTCCTTGTATTTATATGATGAAACTACCCTTTTTGACAGGTATGCCTCTACAATTACAGGCTTCTCCCTTGGTAGGTTCATGAATTCCATGATTATTTCCTGTGCAATACTTCTAAAGACCATATATGCAGAAACAGGATATCCCGGAATCCCTATTACAGGCTTACCCTTTATTTTACCCAGTATTGCAGGTTTCCCAGGTTTTATAGATAGACCGTGGTAGTAAACCTCTCCAAGATCTTCCACTATACTCCTTGTATAGTCTTCAGTTCCAGCTGAGGATCCTGCATTTATTATTGTGATATCGTTTTTTTCAACAGAATCCATAACCGTCTTCTTGATTTCTTCATAGTCGTCCTTTACAACATTATACCTTGAAGGTATGGCTCCACATTCCAGTGTCAACCCTTCAAACATCCTTGAATTGGACTCTATAATATCTCCAGTTTTAAGAATTGTTCCAGGTTCCACTATTTCAGTTCCAGTAGGTATGATTCCAACCTTAGTCCTTGAATAAACCTGAACTTCAATTACTCCACCATTAATAATGGACGCAAGGTCAATAGGCCTTATTTTATGGTTTGCTGAAACTATCATTTCACCTGCAACAATATCTTCACCAACGGGCCTTATATGTTGCCAGGGCGATGCAGGAGTTATTATCTGAACTTCATTTTCACTTAAGTCGTTAAGATCCTCAATCATTATTACAGCATTATAGTCGCCGTCTATTGGGTCTCCCGTATCAACTACCTTGTAGTCCCTTCCCTTGACCAATGTCAAAGGTTTTCCTTCTCTTGCATCATAGGTGACTTCTGACTTTACAGCAATGCCGTCCATTGCCGATGCATTGAAGTTGGGAGAAGAGTATTTTGCGAAATAGGGCTCAGCCGTTACCCTTCCCAGTGAATCCATTACACTTATTGTTTCAACGGCTTTATTTTCAAGTTCTTCCTTGAATCTTTCAAGATATCCCTTTAGAGCCACCTCAAGGTCTGTATTTTCCAGATATATATTTCTTTCTATTTTCATGGCTACCTCTCTTATTCAGTATATACCTTTACGATATTTCCTTTTTGTATTCCTTCGGTACCTGATTTTATCACTACATATCCTTCACTTTTTGAAAGCTGGGATATGGCGGCAGATTTTTTTATCAATGGATTAAAAAGATATTTCCCATCATTGAGTTCCAAGGTCCCCATTACATAGGTTTCCTTGCCTGGAGCTCCTGTAAGATTATAGGTGAGCTCCGCTTCAATATAGAAAGCCATGGTTTCTTCCTTTTTAAGGAGTATCTTGAATAATTCCTTTCCGAATATTGTGAAAATTATAGAAGAAGATCCTGGATGTCCAGGCAGTCCTAATAGTGCAGTGTTTCTTGCACAAGACATTATGGTAGGCTTTCCAGGTTTTACCGCCGCTCCGTGAACGAAGAGCCCCGGTTCTCCAAAGCTGTCGAGAACTTCCGCCGTAACATCCTTTATTCCAGCCGAACTTCCCCCGGACACTATGACAATATCCGTCTTATCAATCCATTTTTCAACTTCATTAAATAGGCTTCCCTCATCATCATTGACTATGGACTTGTAAATCACTTCACCACCGTATTTTTCAATTAGGGCTCCCACAACGAAACTGTTTATATCCCTAACTTCACCGAGCTTTATCTCCACTTCCGGCTTTCTTATTTCGTCTCCAGAAGATATTATTACAGCCTTTGGCTTCTTAAATACGGAAATCTCAGATACACCAATGGCGCTTAATGCTCCCATATCAAAAGCTGTAATCTTCCTTCCCTTTTTCACTATAATATCATCTACGTTTATGTCTTCACCAATATATATTATATTTTCCCCTGGATGCATGGTCATGTTCACTGCCACCGTATCTTCTTTAAGTTTCTCCGTATATTCAATCATTACGACTGCATCAGCGCCCTTGGGAATCATTCCCCCTGTAGGAATATATACACAGGTGTTTTCCACAACTTCTGTATGAGCTTCAGTTCCCATTAGGACCTCTCCTGAAACATCCAGAAAGACAGGCATGCTTTCCGATGCACCGCTTGTATCCGAGGACATCAATGCATATCCGTCAACAGTTGATTTGTTGAAGTCGGGTATATTTACAGAGCTCATTATATCCATGGATGAATATCTGTACTGTGCTTCACTAATATGAATAATTTCTGTTTCAATTTCTATGTTGCTGAAATGTTCTCTCATCATTTCTTTTATCCTGTCCGGGTTGTATGCTTTTAGAAATTTCATTATTCCTCCATATTCAATCCTCGGGACATTAATCCCTCATTCTTATACCGATTGTGACTGTTAGTCTGGCAATAAAAAAAAACTATCCGGTCGGATAGTCATCATACTCCTTTCCAAACCGGGAGGCGCAATTTTTGCAAACTGCACCCATAGGCTAAGTTATCTCATAAAGATAAATTAGCTCGAAGTATATATATTTTACACCTTTTTTAGCTGTTTTTCAATGTTTTTATTGGTTTGGGAATCATGACAGCGACTTTTATTCCGCATCCAATAAATAAACATTATTGATACGTCGTTCGTTTTTTCCCTTTCGTTTTTTTCGAATGTACTGCCGCAAGAGCTATGGAATTAAGCTTTGCTTCCTCTGAATCGGCTCTAATTGTCTATACAATAAAGTCATATTCAGATTATTTAACATGTTTGTACATGTTTATTGGCAGTTTTACGATTTCTTAATTTACAACCTTGAAACCATACTTCTCAAAGACCGCCTTCATATCTTCATTTGTCAGCAATTCATCATAGATTTTCTCTGCGTTCGCATTTTTCGAATCCTTAAGCAAGGCTATCCAGTATGTTGCCTTCTCATTGTATTGGTCATCGATTTCGTACATGTCAAACTTGCCTTTAGTCGATTCGGTCACATCGGTTACATAGACAAGACCGGCATCAGCCTCTCCCAGTGCAATCTTCGATGCAACACCCTTTACAGTCGATTCATTTGATACAACATTTGACAGAACCTTCTCAGTATAGCCATCCACTCCCGATTCTTCATATTTTGCCAATATGTTCCTTGCATATTTCCCTGCAGGCACCTCTTCAGCAGCAATTATTATGCTTGCATCACCTGCCAGATTATAAAGCGAGTTCACCTTTTCGTTTCCCTTGGGAGTAATGAGAACCATCTTGTTTTCAAGTATTCCAATTCCCTTTTCAACAAATCCACCTTCATTAAGAAGTTTGTAGTTCTTTTCATTGGCGGACAAATAAATATCGGCTTCGGCACCGTTTTCTATCTGTATCCTCAATCTTGTAGAACTATCCAGATTTAAAGTAATCTCATCTCCTAGAACTGTATTTATCTCACCCATGCTTTCAGTCAGCGATGCAGCCGAAAACACAAGTACTTTCTCTTCCTTTCCACAAGAAGTAAACATGAAGGCAATAACTGCCACCACTACCAGTTTAATCAAAATATTTTTTTTCATCCTATTTTCCCTTCCCTTTCATTTATTCTACTTATTTCATTATTTTTTCCTTCATGGTAATGCACTGTCCCTGGTTTTTAACCATAATGATTTCGGCCAGTATGCTAACTGCAATATCCTCGGGAGAATTACCTCCAAGGGCAAGGCCTATAGGAGAATGTACACCCTTTATCAATTCCTCTTCATATCCCTTTTCTACCATACTCTTGAACATGGTCTTGATCTTGTTTCTGCTGCCTATTACACCTAAATACCTGTACTCCTTTCTGAGCATGGATTCTACTGCAAGTTGGTCATGAACATGTCCGTGAGTAGCTACTACTACGAAAGTACTTGAATTGGTAGAAAGCTTTTCACACTCTTCTCCAATGTCTCCATAAATCACTTCCGTTGCTTCAGGGAATCTGTCCCTGCTTGCAATTCCTTCCCTGTTGTCGACTACTACCGTATTGAAACCTGCATTCCTTGCAAGCTTTTCAAGAACCTTTCCTATATGTCCTCCACCTACTATTGCCACTGTCTTTTCAGGTTTTATGACATTGATGAAAAGTTCAACATATCCTCCACAGGACATACCCAGATCTTTTTCAAGATCAAACTTGTATCCTTTGCTAACCTCTCTGCTTATACATTCCTTTGCTAGAGCTATGGACTTGTACTCAAGGCTGCCTCCACCAACAGTGCCTGCAAAAGTTCCATCTTCCTTTACCAGCATCATCTTTCCGGGCTCAGCCGGAGAAGATCCTACCAGATTTGTAACCGTAACCAATGCAACCTTTTGTCCGGAATTGGCAATAGCCAATGCATCTTTAATCATATGTTCTCCTTTCAAACAAATTTATATTTTAATATATCTATTCCTCATTCCAACCCTACCAGAGCTTTAACTTACTTTGATACTGTAATCAGGGTGTTTCATATTCCTTATAAAAATTTTTGTATATTCATCCTGGGGTCTTTCAAAAAGGTCCTTGCCCCTTCTTCTTTCCACAATATTACCGTTTTTCACTATTAGCGCCTTGTCCGCCATCTCGTACCCTTCTTCAAGATTATGTGTCACAAATATTCCCATTATGTTCTTTTCCCTTATAAGCAGCTTTATTCTCTGTCTCAAACAATCCCTAAGCATGTTGTCAAGACAGGAAAAGGGTTCATCCATGAGTATTATCTCAGGATCCGTTATGAATGTCCTTGCTATGGATACCCTCTTCTGCTGTCCTCCTGAAAGCTGGCATACCTTCTTGTCAAGATGGTCCCTTATATCCAGAATGGACACAAGGTAATCATAGTATTCCCTATCATAGTCCTTCCCTGCTCCGACAAGTATATTCTCCCTTGCGTTCAAATGGGGGAAAAGATTGCTATTCTGGGTGACATATCCGATTTTTCTTTGATAAGTCCTTATGTTATCACCATCAATTTTTGAAAAGAGGGTCCTTCCGTTTAGCCTAACGAATCCTTCATCGGGTGTCTTTACCCCTGAAACAAGGTCAAGAAGGGTTGATTTCCCTGCACCACTTTCACCCATGACCACCATTATTTCACCTGGTCTAATCTTGAATTCTGCATTGAAACTGAAGCTCCCCAGTCTTTTTCCAACTTCTATTTCTATCATCTCACATTTTCCTTTCAAATCGTCTGTTCACTACCTGTACAATAATAGATACGGCTATGAGCA
>NZ_CEZJXU010000075.1:0-7574 GCF_983023055.1 Dethiosulfatibacter sp.
TAACCTTTCTTTATTTGATTGCGAATTTCTATATCAATGAAACAAAGACACAGCACAATAAACCAGCAAAAGAGCCATTATACTATTTACAATCTTGTAGTATCTCTTTAGAAAAATATTAAATCCTGAGCCGAATAGAGCCCAGCAATTGATTGAAACAAATCCAATAAAGGCAAGCCCAACAGCAAATAATCCAATGTAAGCCGGTAATTCATAATATGGAAGTATGAATGTGGCAAATATAGTGATACCGTAAATAATCACCTTGGGGTTGACAAACTGGAGAAGAAATCCTGAAATAAAGTTATTCTCCTTTCCAATGTCCTTACCTTCCTCGTGAGGTTTGCTCTTGTATATTTTCCATGACAACCAAAGTATATATGCAGCTCCAATATAAGTCATAACAGGCTTAATACTTGGAATCAAGTTGAATATTGTGGCACTAAAAGCTGAGCATAGAGCCATGATAACAATGGCTCCAGCAAACATCCCCAGTGAAAAAGGAATGTTTCTTTTGAATCCATACTTGGCGGCATTTGACATTGAAAGTATATTATTTGGTCCCGGTGTAAAAGTTGTAATTATTATATATGATAAAAAAGCTCCTAAATTAGGCAATGATATTTCCTCCTGTGTTTTATAACTATAATATCAACTATTTCATATTGTACGAAAATGCGAATATGTCATTAATGTAATAACAATACATTATATACGTAGTATTATCAAGTATAGCTATTTTTTTATGTATAGAACACTATTTACCAGAACTAATTAATCGATTAGTATCATTTATTCAAATTTAAACAAAATTTCTTCATTGCACTATATGATTATATGGTAAAATCAATTAGAATATAATTATTGAATTCTTACTAAAAATTCAACAATTGATAATATCAAGGAGATGACTTAAATGAAAAATTTCAGAAAATGGTTTCTGTCGGGAGTAGCTACAATACTGCCTATTGGAATAACCGCGCTTGTACTTATATGGGTATTCACCCTTTTTGATGGAGTACTTGAAAAACCAATGATTTGGATATTGGGAAGAAAAATACCTGGACTTGGACTGCTGGTATTTGTAGCACTAGTAATAACCATAGGTATGCTTACCTCAAACCTGTTTGGAAGAAAGATAGCACAGTGGGGTGAAAGTCTATTGAGCAAGATTCCCCTAATAAACATAATCTACAATCCCATTAAGGATGTTGTCACCACACTTTCAAACAACAAGTCAAAAAGCTTTCAGAAAGTTGCACTGGTTGAATTTCCATCAAAGGGAATCAAAAGCATTGGCTTCGTTACAAATTCAAGCTTTACAATCGATGGTGAAGAAAAGCTCAGCGTATTCATTCCCACCACTCCAAATCCTACAAATGGATTTCTTGTAATAATGGAAAAATCAGATGTAACCCTTCTCGATATACCCATTGATGAAGGTATAAAAATGGTAGTTTCCATGGGAAGCGTCATGAAGGACAGTATAAACACCTTCAATGAAAATATATTTTAATTGACCTTACACCTCCTGTAAGGTGTATCCTATTTAAAATATATATAAACAGACACATAAAATAAAATTTTAAATTTAGGAGATATACATGAAATATTCTGTAGACAATTTCGTTTTTGAAAAAAATGATAACTACCGACAACCTGAAGACTCACCCTGACATGGCCGTATACAGGGATGCACTAAAAAATGTAGCCATCAACCCCAACAAGTTCATGAACTCAGTAGAGGCAATGTGCAAAAGGGTTGTAAAGGGAAGATCACTTCCACGAATCAATGCTCTTGTGGACCTTTGCAATTCAGTAGCCCTAAAGAACATAATATCATTGGGTGGTCACGACCTGAGAGACATCAATTACGACCTGGAAGTGAGGCTTACAATAGAAGGTGATAAGTTTCTTCCCTTCGGTGCAGAAGAATTCGAAAACATTAAGCCAGGTGAGCTTGTATTTACAAGCGGAAATGAAATTCAGACAAGACAGTGGCTATGGCGACAAAGCGAGCTTGGTAAAATAAATCTGGACAGTTCTGATATAATATTCCAACTTGTAGGCTTCAAGGGCGACCATGAAATGCAATTTGAAAATGCTATGAAAGAAGTTGAAAAACTTATAAAAGAACGATTTTGTGGAACTTTTGAATCCTTTGTTGTTGACAAGGACAATACAGGCATAGAATTCTAAAAGCCAACCAAGAATCGACATGTTTTTTAAAAGCAAATACGAATCAAGGGAATGACTGAAATGAATCAGTTCAACCCTTGATTTTTTAATGTTCACAGGCTTTTAATCATAGTAGGTATTATGCACAAAAAGTAGTTGTAAAAATAAAAGGATTTCACTGGAAATTTTGTGGTTAAAATCATTGATAAATCCCTAAAAAAGTATATAATTATTATCGAGGTTTAATAAAATTAAACTTTTTACTTGAAACTACTACACTTATTTCAGTATATTATTAAAGGAATGTGAATCAATGAAAAATGTAAAGGTTGCAGCAATCCAAATGAGCTGTACTAGAAATGTAAAAGAGAATATTAAAAAAGCTGACAGGCTGGTAAGAGAAGCTGCATCAAAGGGTGCAACGATCATTTTACTTCAGGAACTGTTTGAAAATATATACTTTTGCCAAAAGGAAAAGCTGGAATACTATGAACTTTCTAAAACAGTGGAAGAAAATGATGCTATAAATCATTTCACTGTAGTAGCAAAGGAACTGGGTGTCGTACTTCCCATAAGCTTTTATGAAAGAAAAAACAACGCAAGATACAACTCAATAGTTATTTTGGATGCAGACGGCAGAAATCTAGGCTTGTACAGAAAAAGCCATATTCCTGACGGTCCGGGCTATGAAGAAAAGTTTTACTTCAACGGTGGCGACACGGGCTTCAAGGTCTTCAAAACCAAATATGCAACTATCGGTGTGGGAATCTGCTGGGACCAATGGTTCCCTGAAGCAGCACGTATAATGACACTAAAAGGCGCAGAACTTCTGTTTTATCCAACAGCCATAGGTTCAGAACCAGACGGTTCAGGAACGGAATCAATTAAACACTGGCAAAGATGCATGCAGGGTCATGCAGCCGCCAATATAGTTCCTGTAATAGCTTCAAACCGAATCGGCAAGGAAATAGATGACGAAATGGAAATCGACTTCTACGGAGGATCATTCATGACCGATGAAAAAGGAAAAATCATTGCAGAAGCAAAAAACCAGGAAGAAATCATATATTCAACATATGATTTGGATGATATAGATTTAAAAAGAGTGGACTGGGCAGTATTTAGGGACAGAAGACCTGATTTGTACCAGCCAATATTAACCTTAGATGGAGGAAACAATGAATAATTACATTCCAACAGGCGGAATCGAATGGTCTCAGGACTGGGATCCAACAACAAAGTTGAGTATCAAGGTCACAAAACACTTACATGGTGAAAAATCAGAGTTCCAGCAAATAGATTTCTTTGAATCAGAAACATATGGACGTTTCTTTACTCTTGACGGACTAATGATGGTAAACGAAAAAGACGAATTTGTCTATCACGAAATGATTACTCACGTTGCCATGGCAACTAATCCAAACATCAAAAATGTTTTGATAATCGGTGGTGGTGACGGTGGTACTTCCAGAGAAATTTCAAGATATAAAACTATAGAACGAATTGACATGGTAGAAATCGATGAAAGGGTTGTAAGACTGTGCCAGGAATATCTTCCTTATACTGCCGGACATCTGGAGAAGGATAACAGAATAAAAATGCAGTTCACTGATGGATTCAAGTTTGTTGTTGATACTCCGGACAAAATTTACGATCTTATACTTGTAGATTCAACAGATCCAATTGGTCCTGGTGAAGGCTTGTTCACAAAGGAATTCTACACCAACTGCTTCAGAATATTGACAGATGACGGAATCCTCATAAACCAACATGAATCTCCATACTACGATTTTCATGTTCACGGTATGAAGAGGGCTCACCTTAGAATCAACGAGCTGTTCCCCATAGTACATGTTTATCAATACCATATGCCTACTTATCCGTCAGGACACTGGTTGTTTGGATTTGCTTCTAAAAAATATGACCCTTTGAAAGATCAGAACAAAGATTGGTGGGAATCATTAAATATGCACACCAAATACTACAACGGTGATATACATAGAGGTGCTTTTATGCTGCCTAATTTTGTGAAGGAGAAGATGAAATAGTGACCGATAAACTAAAGTTATATGGGTTTAACAATTTAACAAAAACCCTCAGTTTTAATATTTTTGATATTTCCTACACCAGAACTAAAGAAGATAAAAAGAAATACATAGAATATATAGATGAGCAGTACAACGCTAAAAGACTAACTGATATATTGTCTGAAGTTACTGATACAATAGGAGCCTGCATACTTAATATTGCCAAGCAGGATTATGATCCCCAAGGAGCCAGCGTAACTATCCTTATATCGGAAGCCCCTCTTCCAGATGAAGAAATCGATGATTCATGCAACAAAGGGATTTTGAGCTACGGAGATTCAGTAGTAAGTCATTTGGACAAGAGCCATATAACCGTCCATACTTATCCTGAAAGTCATCCTTATGAAGGTATATCCACTTTCAGAGTTGATATAGACGTGTCGACATGCGGTGAGATATCGCCTCTTAATGCACTTAATTTCCTTATAAAATCCTTTGATTCAGATATAATAAATCTAGACTACAGGGTTAGAGGATTCACGAGGGATCTAGACGGTACCAAGTACTTTATAGACCACAAGATCAAGTCAGTCCAGGATTATATAAGCGATGAGATTCTTGATGTATATAATGCAATAGACAGCAATGTATACAAAGAAAATATTTTCCATACAAAGATGATGCTGGACAAAATCGACCTGGACGATTATCTTTTCTCTACAGAAAAAGTAGACCTGTCCGATGAAGAAAGAAAAGAAATAAGAAAAAAACTTAAAACTGAAATGGAAGAAATATATTATGGCAAAAACTACGCTTGACCAAAACAGTACTCCCCTATATGCTGCCTTGCAGGAACATATAGACAAGAGGGTAATTCCCTTTGATGTTCCAGGCCACAAACAAGGTGCTGGAAACGGTGAGCTCTTGAAACTGTTTCCCAAATCGGTCCTTGAAGCTGATGTGAATTCAATGAAGCCTCTGGATTTTCTTTGTAATCCTGTTTCAGTTATAAAAAAAGCCGAGGATCTTATGGCCGAAGCTTACTTTGCAGACGAGTCCTTCTTCATTGTAAACGGTACGACACAGGCTGTTCAGGCTATGATAATGAGTGCTGTTTCTGATGGAGACAAAATCATTCTTCCACGGAATGTACATAAATCGGCAATCAACGCACTCATTCTATGTGGAGGAACCCCCCACTACATGTACCCCTATTTTGAAGAGAAATTCGGCATGTCATCAGGAGTATCACTGGAAAATGTGAAAAAAGCAATAGAGGAAGCACCTGATGCTAAGGCTATTCTATTAATCAATCCAACATATTACGGAATAGTATCCGAACTGGAAGCCATAATAAAATACGCTCACCACATGGGTCTTCTTGTCCTTGTTGACGAGGCTCACGGAGCACACTTTCCTTTTCACGAGGAGCTTCCTCCATCAGCCAATAAACTGGGAGCAGATATTTCTGCCGTAAGCATACACAAAACCGGAGGGTCTCTTACACAAAGCTCTGCCTTGCTTCTGAACACAGACAAGATTTCAAGAGACTATGTAAAAACTGTACTTAACCTTACCCAGTCAACAAGTGCATCATATCTGTTGATGGCAAGCCTTGATTTGACCAGAAAGTTTTTGATTACAGAGGGAAGGGGAAAATTAACAGAAGTATTAAACCTTGTAAGGGATGCCCGAAACAGAATCAACGAAATCGACGGACTTATCGCATTTTCCGCTTCTGATTTCAATGATAAAGGATGCTTTGGCTTCGACGAAACAAAACTGGGTGTCAACGTTACAGGTATAGGCCTTACAGGAATTCATGTCTATGACTTGTTAAGAGATGAATACAATATTCAAGTTGAGATGGGCGAAAGTCACAATATTCTTGCCATATTCAGCGTAGGCGACACTCCAAGACGTGTCAACCAACTGGTTTCAGCTTTAAATGCAATAGCAACTAGATATAGATCGAAACCGCTAGATATGACCTTCAAGTCTTTCAACTCCACTGAAGCATTGATTTCACCAAGGAAAGCTTTCTACTCTCCAAAAAAAAGATTCCTAATCAATGAATCAATAGATATGATCAGCGGTGAATTTGTTATGATATATCCCCCTGGAATTCCGATTCTGGCACCAGGCGAAAGGATAACAGAAGAGATTGTAAACTATATAGAACTATTAAAATCTGAAAAAGGCGCCATTTCAGGATTGGAAGATTCTGAAGTAAATTACATAAACTGTATTGAGGAGCAATAGATGGAACTTTGGTTCAACAACAAGCACACTCAAAATGTTAATTTTTCAATAGCCGTAGAAGAACAGCTATACCACGGTAAAAGTGAATATCAGATAATTGACTTCTTCAAGTCCTATGAATTCGGAATTTTTCTTGCTCTAGACGGAGATATCATGGTTACAGAAAAAGATGAATTCATCTACCATGACATGATAGTTCATGTTCCCATGGCAACCAATCCTGAAATTAGGAATGTACTAGTAATTGGCGGCGGCGACGGTGGAACTGTAAGGGAACTGTCAAGATATGAAACTATTGAAAAAATAGACATGGTGGAAATTGACGAAAAAGTGGTGCGACTTTCACAGAAATATTTGCCCCTGACTGCATCAAAGTTTGATGATGACAGAGTCAATCTGTATTTTGAAGACGGAGTATCATTTGTGGCCGGACTAAAGGAACTTTATGATCTAATAATAGTAGATTCTACAGATCCCTATGGTCCTGGAGAAGGATTGTTTTCCAAGGCATTTTATGAAAACTGTTACAATGGACTGAGTGAAGACGGTATACTGGTAAATCAACACGAAAGTCCCTATTATGAAGATGATGCAAAAGAAATGAAAAAGTCACACCAAAAAATAAAAAAGACCTTCCCCATTTCAAAGGTTTATCAATTTCATATGCCCACTTATCCATCCGGTCACTGGCTCTTTGGATTTGCATCTAAGAAATATGATCCTGAATTTGCCGACCTTGAAGAATGGTCAAAATTCAATATCGACACGAAATATTATAATACCAGAATCCACAAGGCAAGCTTTGCACTGCCTACCTATGTTGAAGACATGCTCAATGAAGTATAAAATTATCGCCCTCTGAATTATTACGAATTCAAAGGGCGAATACTTATTTTTCCTCAATTATTTCTGCAAGTTTTATAAGACCTTTCTTCAGCATAAACTGTCGAGCCAGGTTTAAGTATGCTTATGGAAATAAGCTGCAAAGCCTGAAGTGATCCTGAAACTATGAGAAGCTCTGACGGCTTCACATCAAGTCCATGAATTTTCAAATATTTACTTAGTGCTTTTCTCAGCTCCAAAAGACCAAGAGGCTCAATATAGTTA
>NZ_CEZJXU010000076.1:0-7361 GCF_983023055.1 Dethiosulfatibacter sp.
GTTCAGGAGACGTTAAAACTGTTGCTGATAATTGGATTCAGGGAAATGTTGCAGACTCAGGTGATTCATGCGAGGAACACGACTGTCATTAGACCTTGAATGTGAACTGAACATTATTGAATTTAAACAGGAAAAGTAGGTGTCTGCTGTGTGCAGACACTTACTTTATTTTGAAGAAACACTGGATGAATATTTTATTGAAAGAATAGAAGACATAATCGTTAAATCTTCACTTGAAATAGATGGTGAATTGGAAATAACAAATCATAGTAAGATGATTAATGAAATTAAAAGCTACATGATTCGGTTCCTTATTTGAGTTTTGAAGTTGTATTGGACAATCAGTATGTATATAGGGAATTTGGAAACTTATATTTAAACGAAGCACTTAATATCGAGCTGGACAAGACTGAAGGAAATTTCCCAGATGAAATAAAGAAAATTTCCGATGATTATTTGGTTAAAGAGCTTTCTGGTTATGATGGTGATATTTATGGTAGTGTCAGAGTTGGTATAGATTCCAAGTTGTTATCAATAATTCATGTCTTACTTGTACTTGTAGTTATACCCATAGCACAATACGACAATATATAAAAAAAGACTGAAAGATATGAAGAGAGGTAAGATATGGCAAGAATCATGGTCGTTGATGATGAAATTATGATTACTAAAACAGTAGCCATGCTGTTTAAACTAAGAACACAAAATGAAGTTATTACTTTTAACAATCCCAAAGATGCTCTAGGCTACATTGGAGAAAACAATGAAATTGATGTAATTATTTCAGACTTTCTGATGCCTGAAATGAATGGAATAGAGTTTTTGATGGAGATGAAAAAGAGAAGTCCTAGAACAGAAAGCATTCTTTTGACAGGTTATGCGGACAAGGAGAATGCGATCAAAAGTATCAATGAGGCTGGTGTTTACTATTATCTGGAAAAGCCATGGAACAATGAAGAACTTGTTAAAATTGTTTCCAATGCTTTGGAAAAGAAAAAAATTCTTCGGCTTTGGATGAAAAGATAATTGATCTGGAGAAGAGTAGCAATGATTGCCAAGAGCCTAGGAAAAGAGTTGGAGCTTGATCAAAAAGATGCAGGTCTTTAAAAAATCTGGAACCTTCATTAAAAACAATCCTGCATCATCACGAGAAACTGGACGGAAGTGGTTATTCCAAAGGGCTTATTGACATTAAAATCGTTTCAATTCTTTTTGAAATGATTGAGTCTGGTAAAATAAATATACAGTAAAAAAAACGCCTTAGAGGCGTTTTTTTACTTATAACAAGAAGGACTGTCTCCCTTAAGAGAGACAGTCCTTCTTGTTGAGTTTATGTATCTAAAAGTTTTTAAATTCTTTGGTAATTTCATTATAATCAATAAATACAGTCATGACAAGAACGTGCTTTTTTGTTTTATAGTATCATTTTAGTAACCGAAAATTTCATCATTATATCTTTTTGATTTCCTGGCAATTGTTGCCTGGCTTACTTCAATTACAGGGTTCATATAACTGTCTATAATTGATTTTATTTCACTTACTTTCATTTTTACCTTTATATTTCATAAAATCATCCCTTATCAAATATTATTTAGTCAATTTTTTCATAATGAACCCTTGAAGCATTGAACCTGTTAACATATTTGTTGGATACTTCAGATTCTGCATACCCCATGGATACAAGGGAAAAGGGTGTCAGGTTTTCAGACAAACCAAAGAGGTCTACCAGGTAATCCATCATTTCCCTGTCAGGTGCAACTCCCATCCATACTCCTCCAAGACCTTCAACAACAATCTGCAGCAATATGTTTTGTGTTGCAGCAGAAAGATCCTGTTGCTCATAGTCTCCATCAAACTTTAGATAATGGTCGTTGCTCATGACCAGTATAACTGCTCCGGCCTTGTCTACAAAATCCACATACTTGCTGGCTTCAGAAATCCTTTTCAATGTCTCTTTATTCTGGATCACTAGAATTTCCCAAGGTTGTTCATTCCCAGATGAAGGTGCCTGCATTGCTGCTCTTACGATTCTATCAAGCTTCTCTTCTTCAATTTCCCTATCAGCATATTTCCTGATGCTTCTTCTTGTGAAAATAGGGTTCTTTTCAATTTCTGATATCAATTTATCCATTTTCTGCCTCCATTTAAACCACTGTCCATGTTTATACCTAATACCTAAATTCTGCGTGAATCATATTCATGATTCGATTTCATCAAGTTAACGTAGAATCTATTTTACCACGTATAAGAGTATTCTTTTATTACATCTTCATTAATATCTACACCAAGACCAGGTCTGTCAGGTACAGCTACATAACCATCAACGGACCTAATCAAGTTTCTATCCAAATCACGGAAAAAAGGACTTAGGCTATTTGAATATTCCATGAGGTTTCCATGCTGGAATGAGGCCAGTGAATGTATCGTTGCTGCAAGCAAGATTCCGGAACCATAGTTGTGAGGTATGAGCCTGCAGGAATTGAGTTCTGCTAGCATGTTTATTCTCTTAATTTCGGTAATGCCGCCACAGTTGGTTACATCAGGTTGGACAATTGCGGGGCTTGCCTGTTGCATAAAATCACTGAATTCACGAACTGTTGTCAATGCTTCTCCGCCGGAAATCTTTGTCGTGACCATGGAAGCCAGTTTGCGATAAGAATCATAATCCGTTGCAAGACAAGGTTCTTCAACCCATTCCAGATTGTATTCTTCCAGTTTCTTCATTCTTGAAAGAGCTGAGCCGAAATCTGGCCACAGCTTGGATACGTCTACTGCCAATCCAATGTCATCACCCAATGCTTCACGGAGTTTTCTAACACATTCAATATCGTATTTTTCTTCCAGTCCGTATGGTGTACCGCCAAATTTAAGTGTGTCAAATCCACCGTCAGCAAGGGAACGTTTTGCAGTCTCAACTGTCTGGTCCAGATCCTCATAAGGGATGAAAGTACCATAAGTTTTTATTTTATCCCTGTATTTTCCTCCAAGTAGCTGATAGACGGGAACGTTGTAATACTGGCCGGCAATGTCCCAAAGTGCAATGTCTACAGCACTTATGGCGTGTATGCCAACGCCTGATCGTCCATAATGCAGAGTTTTCAGATACATCTTGTTCCACAGTCTTTCAATATCAAGCGGATTTTCTCCAAGCAGAAGGTCTTTTATGCTGTATGATAGGTAGTGAGAGGTCGGCATGTCAAAAAGGGTTTTAATAATTGCCGGATTGGAGTCTGTTTCACCCCAGCCGATAATGCCATTGTCTGTTGTGATTTTTACCAGTGAACAATCCATACCCCATTCTACTTCGATGTTTCCATCTTCAGGTGGAACCCTAAGTGCAAATGCTTCAACTTTTACTATTTTCATTATACAAACTCCTTTAAATTTTTTGTTGCCTATAAACTATAAAGCAAATATCATGCCAAAACCGACAGTTTGTATGTTTATGCACAAGAATGATAACTATTTCTATTTCTTATCAATTTGCAAATTTTGTGATATACTCTTTATATGAATTCCATTGAAGGAAACAATAAAAATAAAATTAAAGAAACTATAAATAAACTTCACAAGATATGCGATTTGTCCAATTATGAACTGTTTGAGATATTAGAGCACATTAACGAAGGTGTTTATGTAACAGGAGAAGATACACGGTTGGTTTATATGAACCGTGCGTCTGAAAAACTGTATGGTTTTACTCTTGAAGAGATGTATGGTAAAAAAAATGATGAAATCAATGAAAACTCTGAGCTTTGGTATCCTTCTGCTTTATTGGATGTATATAAGGAAAAAAAGAATTTTACAATAGAGCAAAAAGCTACCTATAGCGGTAAAAGAATATTGACAACCTTATGTCCGGTTCTTGATGAGAATAATGAAGTTGAAATGGTAGTATGCTTGTCCAGAGAAAAGTCCTATACTGTCGATATCAGTTATTCTGACACGAAGTCGAAAGCGGATAAGGACTTTAAGCTTAATAGAGATATTGTTACTGATTCACCTCAAATGCTTGCTGTTTTGGATAATGCCGATAAAGTTGCAATGATAGATACAACAATTTTGTTGACTGGAAAAACGGGCACTGGAAAAAATATGCTTGCCAAGTATATACATGACAATAGTGAGAGAAAAGAGGCACCTTTTGTAATGGTCAATTGTTCTGCGATACCGGCCAACCTGATAGAGTCAGAACTGTTCGGTTATGCCCCATATACATTCTCGGGATCAAATCCAAAAGGGAAGCTTGGATTGATTGCAGCTGCTGAAGGAGGAACTCTGTTTTTGGATGAAATCGGAGAGTTGTCCTTGGAACTGCAGCCGAAAATTCTTGGCTTCATACAGAACAAGAAATATATGCAGGTTGGTGGAAGGAAAGAGATTCAAAGCGATATGCGTATTATAACCGCAACAAATAAGGATCTGTATCGGGAGAGTCAGGAAAAAAGATTCAGAGAAGATTTATACTGGAGACTGAGTGTTATTGAAATCAACATCCCGGAACTAAAGGAAAGAAAAGGTGATATAGGACTTCTAGCAAATATGTTTTTTAATACCTACTGCAAGAAATTTGGGTTTCGAAAATCCATTGCTCCCGAAACCTATGATACATTATGCAATTACAATTGGCCTGGAAATGTTAGACAGTTGAAGAATTATATGGAAAAACTGGCAGTAACCGTTGATTCTGATATAGTATATCCCAAGGATGTTGCATTCCTTGAAAGAAGAACCAAAATACACAATAAAGAGGAATCAGCTGTACGTAAAAAAGATGAGTTAGATGAAAAGAATGACTTTGACGGGAGGATTTCCTTAGAGGAAAAGAAAACAGAGCTGGAAAGGAGAATTGTTGTAGAATCCTTTGCGAAATATAAAACTTGTAGGATGGTAGCGAAAAGTCTACAGATTTCTCCAACAAAGGCGCACAGACTTATTCATAAATATTGCAATATTTGTGAGTGAAGCGTTCCTGAATCGGAACTAATTGTTCCGGAAACAGAACTAATTGTTCCGAAAACGAAACGCTATCAAACCATATTAATGAAATAGATTAACATAAATTATTGAAAAATAAACTTTTCTAAAAAGTTTATTTTTTTTATTGTTCATTTTCCAATGTTTTTATAGAAATCAGTAATTAAATTCAAGTAATATGTCTATTTTGGTATGATTGTTGCTTTATATAATAACGTGACTAGTTATCATTGATAGAAAAAATAGATTAAGGAGGAAACAAATGAGAGCATTAGAAGGAATAAAAGTACTGGATTTTTCTGTTGGACATGATGCGAGTGCTGCAACAATGTACTTGGCAGATAATGGGGCGGAGGTAATCAAAATCGAAGATCTTTCGACAGGAGGGGATATCGCCAGGACATGGGAACCTGTGAAAAATGGCAAGAGTGCATATTTCGAATTGTTGAATAGGGGAAAGAAAAGCGTAATGTTGGATTTCACAGATTCAAAGATATTGGAAACGTTAAAGACTCTAATAGAGAAGGTGGATATTGTTGTTGAAAATCTTCCTATAGATAAATTGAAAGATATGGGATTGTCATATAAAGTAATGAAGAAAATCAACCCTGAAATTATTTACTTGAAATTATCACCTTTTGGTACGACCGGACCAATGAGGGATTATCCATTGACTGAGTATACTACATTTTCATTTGGCGGATATCTTCAAACTACTGGTATGACTGACGATGTGCCATCAATGGCAGGATATCCAATTATGGGATACTCCATTGCACATCTGGTATTGTCAGCAATAAATGCTGCTTACATATCAAGACTAACAACGGGAAGAGGGCAAATGATCGACATGGCCATGGCGGATTGTGCAGTTTGTCTGCTAGAGGACAGATATGCATCTTATCAACATGAGAAGTTGGATTCAATACGTGTTGGAAATGCACATCCTACAATCACCCCATATGATACTATCAAATGCAAGGGTGGTTTTGTAAGTTTATCTCCATCAACACAAAAAATGTGGGAAGACTTGTGTGATGTATTGGGCTTTCCGGAAATTAAATTCTTAAAAGAGTATGCTGATATTCAATTAAGACAGGAACAGTATTTCAGAGGTGACTTGAAGACTAGAATTGAAAATGCTTTGGCTGGGTATACAGGCCCAGAAGCAACAAAACTGCTAAATGATGTTGGTATTCCGGCAGCTCCTGTTTTTACAATTGACGAAGCATATAACTGTGATCAGTTTAAGGCAAAAGGTGTTGTTGTACAAAAACACGATGATGTATTGGGTGATTATGCAGTACCTTCAGTACTTGGTGTTATGAGTGAAACTCCAGTTGATGTAACCAAACCCGCACCGGAGCTTGGAGCAGATACGGACAGTGTTCTAGACAGCATGGTATTTTTTGAACAAGATGAAAAGGCAGTGTAAATAAGATATTTAAACTAGCTAAAATAAGGAGGAAAAGAAATGAAACCGTTAGAAGGAGTAAAAATACTAGATTTTACACATGCTTATAGTGCTGTGTATACCGGCCAGCTTTTCGCAGACATGGGGGCAGAAGTAATAAAAATCGAACCAATGGGAGGGGAGCAGTCACGCCAGTGGCCGCCATTTTCTAGAGATTATGAGAATAGAAGTTGTTATTATGGTACTTTTAATAGAAACAGGACAGCTATTTCTGTTAATTTGAAAAAAGAAGAGGGTAAAGAAATAATATATGAGCTTGTAAAAGATGCTGACATCTTGCTGGTAAATATGAGAAATGGTGCCATGGACAAGCTTGGACTGGGATATGAAGATCTGAAAAAAATTAATCCCAAATTGATATATTCAACATTAAACGGATATGGCTCGAAGGGACCTTTTTCACCATTAAAGGCGTATGATAATATTTGTACAGCATATAGTGGTATAATGTATAGCACAGGGAGAGAAGAACAACCCCCTCAGAAACTGGGTATTTCCATAGGGGACAACTATTCGGGGCTGACAATGCTTTCGACGGTTCTTACAGCATTGATTTATCAGAGAAAAACAGGACAGGGTCAATTGGTTGAAGTTGCAATGCAGGATAGTTTATTCGGATTGGTTGATAAGCAAATCTTAGAATATTCCATGACGGGTGAAGTTCCTAAACGTAAGGGAAATGCACATACCATGTATGCACCGGAAGATGTATTTGTGGCAGCTGGTGATGATAATTATGTAGCGCTTTCAATTCATTCAGAAGAGCAATGGAAAAAATTCTGTGAAATTTTGAATAAACCTGAATGGATGACTAATCCTCGCTTCGTGGATAACAAAACTCGTAGAGAAAATTATAATGAGCTAAGACCTCTTATTGCAGAAATCTTCGAGAAAATGGAAAAATTTGAAA
>NZ_CEZJXU010000077.1:0-7341 GCF_983023055.1 Dethiosulfatibacter sp.
TATGCCTTCGAATCATTCATAGGAATTTTATTAAGTACTACACCTAAAATTTCTATACCGCTTGCTACCAATGACTCTTTAGCCTTCTTCGCCATGTCTATTTCCAGCTTGCCTGACGCAATTACCAGCACAGCACCTTCAATATAGCTTGACATTACTATAGCATCCGTTACAGGTACCACTGGAGGCGAATCAAAGAAAACATAGTCATATTTACCTTTTAGGGATTCAACAGTTTCCTTCATTACATTTGAATGAAGAAGCTCCGATGGATTACCTGGAATTTTACCAGAAGTCATAACATCGATATTCAATGTATCTATTCTGTTTATGAATCTGGAAATATCCTCCCCGTACATAAGATACTCTGCCAGACCTGCCTTGTTTGAAATTTCAAGGGCTTTATGTATCCTTGGTTTTCTCATATCGCAGTCGACTATGAGTACCTTCTGTCCATTCTGAGCCATTGCAACAGCAAGATTAATCAAGGTAAGAGTTTTACCTTCTCCTGGAGTGGCGCTGGTAACCAGTATGGTTTTCATATTATTATCCAAATTGGCAAACTGTATATTTGTCCTCAAACTTCTATAAGATTCAGATATAGGCGATTTAGGCTTGTTGTGCACTATCAATTCATACAAATCCTTCATTTATTTCTCCTTTACACTGCTGAATTCAACTATGCTTCCAATTACTGGAAGTCCAAGATGCTTTTCAACATCTTCAGCAGTTTTTATTGTTCTGTCGAGCATTTCAAGAATGAATATTATGAAAACTCCCGCCATGATTCCCAAAATGAATGCTATGGCAGCGTTCAACATAAGCTTGACATTTATTGGATTATTTAGCGGTATTGCCTCATCAATTATCTCAACATTGTCAACCTTAAGTATCCTCATAACTTCCTTTATAAATACATCCGTTATTGTATTTGCGATTTCTGCAGCCTCAACAGGATCTGTATCCTTTACAGATATTTTCAATATTTCCGTAGATCCAACCGGACTTGATGTAATGCTTGTCAAAAGACCGTTATAGGTCATGTCCAAATCAAGCCTGTTAATAACCGCTTCCAGCACTATCCTTGACTTGACAATTTCACTGTATGTTACAACGAGCTTCTGACTTAGATTGATGCTCCCAAGGTCAAAACCAGATGCTATATCTCCTATACTGCTGCTCTTCGAGCTATTTACCATCATTGTTGTGTTCGACTCATACATTGGCGTTATGGCAAACATTGTAACAAGTATCGAAATAACAGTAGCAATTATGGTCGTTGCCACTATTATCCATTTCCTTTTTAGAACTATGTGTACCAGTTCCAGTAAATCTAGTTCTTCTTCCATTTTTTCCTCCAAAATTCTCATATATTCCCAATTTTTATATTTTAGTTAGCAAAGAAATCCTTCAAAGTAATAAGATAGTCTGCTGCTACAGATGCTCTTATTGCCATTTCAATATCTGTCCTGGTTTCCTCTGATAGTTCATGGTCCCTGTCCTTTACATCATCCATTTCGGATTCATAGTCGTATTCATAATCAGCAAGATAGTTTTCCATTGCATCCTTTATATCAGATACAATATCACGAGAATTTTCATCAAGTATGCTTGTAAATGAGTTTTCTCCTTTAAGTACCTTTTCCAGACCAGAAACAGTCTTTTCCATAGAATATATCACATCTGCATCAGGCTTGTCTATACTGTTGTTTCCACCTGAAGATATTCCTCCAGTTATACTATCAACCTCTGTCAAAGCCGCTTCTTCTTCCTTCAGATGAAGAGCTTTAAGGAGTGCAACTGCAACAGATTCCCTTGTATCTGTCTTGTCTCCATTGAAATATCCTTCTTGAAGCTCAATTATTTCCCTTTGCAAAAGAGCATTGACAGCATCCTCTGCCCAGAGCGCTACTTCATCTTCGGTTTCTGCAAAGATCTCTGCCGGATAGTCCAGTATGCTGTTCAGTACATAGGCCGCTTCCTGTCTGCTAATTTGTTTTTCAGGTCTGAAGGTTCCATCAGGATAACCTTGGATGTATCCGTTTTCAACGGCTGTCTTAAGCTCCTCTACAAACCACTCGTCTCCTGCTATATCTGTAAAATCCAAGGTTTCAACTTTCTCCGTAAATCCAAATGTTCTGTTTACAAAGGTAAGAAATTCAGCTCTGGTTATAGTTCCTTCAGGTCTGAAAGTACCATCTGGGTAACCCATAGTCATTCCCCTGTCGTAAAATTCCATTATTAGTGTTGTGTTAGGATTGTTTTCATCCAAATCTGTAAACGCAAATACTGCCTGGCTGAAAAACAAGCCAAGCAACAGGGATAAAATTAATATTTTTGAATAGTTTTTAAAATTCATTGTTCGATCTCCATTAGTTTAAACAGAATTTAAAGAGGGAACATGAATATCCCTCTTCAAAATGTTATTTCATATTATTTATTGTCAACTTATCTATAATGTTTCAAAAGTTGACGTTTTCGTAGTATCATTGCCGTCATCCAATATGATAATCATTTCATACTTGACTGTAGTTGACGGATTGATATTTAACAGTGGATCCATAACCGCTGTTATAAATGCTTCCTTGTCTCCACCTTGAGTAAATGTTGCCAAGTTCTGGTTGTCTTTTCTAATCTCAAGACTCTTGAAGTTATAACCATCGTATTTTATTGATGAAAAGTCTACAGCTTCAGCAACTTTAATCATGTCATTCTTTACAACATTTGTATCTGTAAGGTTGTCTGCCGTTGCCAATAATACTGCCTCTAGCATGTCTTTCTTTTCAGCTGGTGTATATTCAGCCCCAGACTTCAGTGGCAATGAATCATATACTGTACCGGACAAGTCTTCAACTTCAGCATATTCAAAGAATGTCAATGCATCAATAAGGAACATTCCATCATTTCCTAGAATCGCATCATTAACATCATCATAAAATGTATCAAAGTTGTTAACTATAAAGTTCAAAAATACCTTGCCAATCTCATAACCATCTGCATCATCTTCAACTTCCAGAGTCAAAGTTTGATTCGCTGTACCACTGCTAAAAGCAACAGTAAGATCAACAGTAGTAGGTTCGACAGTTCCTCCGCCACCGAATCCGCCTCCGCCAATTGGTTGTTCTAATTCAACTTCCTCTGTTTCTTCTCCTGTTCCTATAGCAACTGAATCAGCAGTACCGGTTATGTCTTCAGGTGCTTCGTCAAATGAAACATCATCGGCATTTACAACTGCTTCTTCAACTGTTCCCGTTCCTGAAACTGCTACAGTTGCATCTATTTCCATTGTTTCAACTATTACTTCTTCGCTAAGTGTTATTCCACTACCTTCTGCATCTTCCGATACAACCATGGTGCCTACAGTACCATTCTCCAAAGTTAATTTTTCCACAGTACAGTCGACATCAATTTTACCGAAATCTCCACACAATACAACCTCATTTGCGTTTTCTATATCAAGTATGCCAACAGATCCTGTATCAGCAACTGTTACATGCACCTCTTCGCCCACTCCATCAAGAACCAATTCACCTACTGAGCCGTTTTCAATTGTAATACTATCAACTGAAGCTTCAATAGTTACCTTGTCAAAATCCCCATCAAGTACCAGTGGTTCACCAGGCTTAACAATTAATATTTCAACCCCTCCAAACCCTGTTCCTTCTCCATTAAGATTTTCCTCCTGCAGCTTTCCACCGGACAACATTTGAACATGGCCTACTATTGTATCTCCTTCAGCCAATATACGAATCTTACCACCGATCTTGATAACTACCAAGCTTCCAATGTCTGAGTTATTTATTATTATGGAGTTTTCTCCTCCACCTAATACTACAAGCTCGCCTAACACTTTTACATTGTCAAGTGTTATGTCGCCTTCTCCAACACCTTCAGCTATGTACAGATTACCTTTTATTGTCGTATCCTTGATTACTACATCCGCTTCGTTTACAAACAAGTTTCCATTGTAAGTTCCAGTAACGGTAGAAGGTTGTTGAATAATATCTCCTGCAATATTGCTTATAAGCGTTATAGCTTCCGCCCTTGTTAGATTGGCAAGAGGTGCCAGCTCACTATTTCCTCTTCCATTCATATAGCTTGACTCAACAAGTGCATTAACTGATTGTATAGCCCAATTTGATATTACATCTCTATCATTGAACTGTGTATAAGCATACTCATTTTCAGCACTCAGTTTAAATGCCCTTTCTAATACTACTGCCGCTTCCTGTCTAGTTATCTTGTCCAGAGGTCTGAACATGCTGTTTGACCCCTTTATTATTCCTGCTGTCGCACCTTTGTTTACATTGTGGTAAAACCAGTCGCTTCCTGAAACATCATTAAAGATGTTTGTATCCTCTTCTACGAATCCAAAAAGACTGTTGAGCATTGTAACAAATTCAGCTCTTGTTACAACATTGTCAGGCTTGAAGGAACCGTTTGAATATCCCTTTACTATACCATAATTATACCATTTTTCAATTACAGGCTGAGCCCAGTGTCCTGCATAGTCAGCTTCAACAGCTGATGCAAAACTTAATTGAGACAGTACTAAAACTATTACTACCGTTAAAACCGTAATTCTTTTCTTAATGCTTTTCATAGTCTACCTCTCCTTTATTCCGTTTAATTTATTTAGTTGCTTAAGGTATAAAACCCGTCTTTATTTCATCCGATCAAGTTCATTAATCAAGTTAAGTGAACTTGATACAATTTCAAGTATGAACCCATATATTCGGTTATGAAAACAAAAAAATATCTGCATGGCAGATATAAATACAATACTAATTATCCCAATTTATACACCCTGCTGGTATTTTAACAAATATCATTTCATTAATCAAGTAAAAAAACTTGTTAAACCCATATTTTACAGTATTTTCACTTCGATTTTTAAGCAATTTTCCTATAGGACATTTCAGCAACCCATAAACAGGTGTTTTAGTAATGAATGAAGTTATGCAATTGTCGAAAAATAAATACTTACTATGTGTGTTTTTTATTCCAAAGCAGGGGTTTCCACTAACCGAAATATGGTATAATTATTCTATAGAACACCTTAGTAAAAGCAGAAAACCAAATTAGAATGGAGGGAAAAATTATGAAAAAAATGCCGATAATATTGCTGGCATTCATTATCATCATGACTTCATGCTTACCTGCCTTTGGAATTGACACAATCACACCAATAATTCCCACAAAAACCGACCCTATAATTGCAACACCCATAATAATATCACCCATATTTACAGCTATTTTTCATACTAAGGCTGTCTATACCACTCCTCTCTACAGGCTCTACGACAGCGATTCCGACAAACATTCCTATACATCCTCATCAAGTGAAAAAGCAGACCTCATCGTAGCAGGATTGACTGACGATGGAATAGTTGCATATGTGAGCCCTGTAAAGCTACCAGGATATATTCCACTTTACAGACAAGAAATATTTGGACAAGTAGAAATTCTTTCAACGACAAAATTATCCTCCACCAGCTGGTGGACAGATACAGGAACTGTAGGATACATACAACCAGATACCTTCACAGGCTCCACAAAAGTACACGAAAGTGCAAAAGCACTGTCAGAAGGAGAGTCCTTCTTTAATACAAGCTACTATTACTGCGATGACTACTTCCAGCATATCCTCTTCGGTAAACTACCGAAAGTTCCTCTTGGATATAATCTGACAGACAAAAGGTTTAATATGTGGAAAACCTCCACGAAAATTCAAGAAATCACATTGACAGACTTGCCTACCAGTGTAACCGGCGGTCACAAGTATACTGTCAGCTGGACAACACTTGTTGCTGGAGGAAAGGTAGATCTCCTATACTCCATGGATAATGGTAGCACCTGGAACACAATTATAGAGAACAAGGACAACCCTTCTACGATTGGCAGCTATTTATGGACAATGCCAAATGTAACTAAAAGCGAAATGAAGGTGAAGATCTATTGGAAGCCTGCTGCAGGAGAAAGCTCAGTTGCCTGGGATACTTCAAATACCTTCAAGAGCACCAGGGATTTAATCATAATGGAATTTCTTCCCATTAAGCCTGGAATTGATGTACTGGGATTTGCACCATCCAAACCTACAAGTCTTACTGCAAAGGCAAGCATCGTATCCCCTCAAATCAATCTTTACTGGACCGATAATTCCTCCAGTGAAACAGGATTCTCCATCGAGAGAAAACCCAATGGTGGGGTATATTCTAAAATAGGCACTGCAATTGCCAATGCAACTTCATACAAGGATGCATCTGTTTCTTCAAGTGTTAAATACACATACCGAATACTGGCTAAAGGCTCGATTCTAAATTCAGGATATTCCAATGAAGCAACGGCTACATATTACGGCATGGTTCTAGCACCAGTCATTCCCGATGGATTACTGCACCCAATCTTTCCAAATCCTCCTGTAAATCCTTCAGCGGCATTTACAGACGGCTCCATGTCAGAAGTATTGATCTCCTGGGATTCACCATCAGGTGATTATACAGGATTCAATGTTGAAAAGGATTCAGGAAGCGGCTGGACAGTCATTGGAAACACTACTGAAGACGACCATGACTATGTGGATGTTGACCTTGACGGACTTTCAGGAGAAATATTCTACAGGATTTATACCTATGACGAAGCATTGACTTCTTCACCTTCAAGTACGGTTTCAATAAGCCTTGATGGGGAAATGGAAGAAGAACCCGATATATTTGACGGTACACAATCATCATGGGCAGAGTCTGAACTAATAGAAGCCTATGAAAACGAACTTACCTATCCAGGCGTAATGCATGATTACGGAAGAACAATAACAAGAGAGGAATTCTGCGTCCTTGCTGTTAAGCTCTATGAAAAGCTTACAGGAATGGGTATAATTCCTGGAGAAGACCCCTTTGTTGATACGGACAACCCTGACATCCTCATAGCATACAAACTGGGTATTGTAAAAGGTATAAGCGCAACAGAGTTTGCACCTGCAAACAATATTACAAGACAGGAAATGTGTGTAATGATCTACAGAGCACTTGTTGCAGCCAGATATGATACCACTGTAGATACAATGGCAGCCTTCCCATTTACCGATTCACGTTCAATAGCATCCTGGGCAATGAACGAAGTGAAATTCTGTTACCAGAACAGCATCATGAATGGAACAAGCCCAACAACAATAGATCCACTATTGAACACTCCAAGGGAACAGGCTATAATACTTATCAATAGAACATATGATTCATTCAGCAGCCAATGACCCTGCAACTGACAAAATCGTGAATTTTGACTAAACAAGAAAGCCGTTGAAAACTCAACACGAGTTTTCAACGGCTTTTCAATTTCCCG